>NZ_JBSGBN010000010.1:0-118443 GCF_053601275.1 Streptomyces sp. NPDC004752
TCGGGCTCCCACCACCGGCGCGCCCCTTCAGCCCCCTCCCTGGCCGACGCGTGGGGAAAGCCGGACTCGGACGGCCCTCGCCGTCGACCGGGGCCGGCCTCGGGCACCGTGCAGCCCCGGCCGCTGGACCTGCGCACCGCGCGTTCGGGCTCCCACCACCGGCGCGCCCCTTCAGCCCCCTCCCTGGCCGACGCGTGGGGAAAGCCGGACTCGGACGGCCCTCGCCGTCGACCGGGGCCCGCCTCGGACGCCGTGCAGCCCCGGCCGCTGGACCTGCGCCGTCCGGCTTTCCCCATCGGTGCCGACGGGCGCGCCCGCCAGTCATGCCAGACGCCGGAGAGGATCGCCTTCTCACCGTCGGCGCGCCCCTTCAGCCCTCTCCCGGCCGACGCGTGCGGACAGCCGGAGGGGACGGCCCTCGCCGTCGGTCGGGACGGGCTCGGGCGCGGGCACGCCCGTCAGTCGTGCCAGGCGCCGAAGTCCTCCAGGAGGCGCTGGAGGGGCTCGAAGACGCCCGGGGTGCCCGCGACCGTCAGATCACGGGAGGGGCGTTCTCCGGGGCGCCCACCGGTCAGGGCACCCGCCTCCCGGGCGATCAGGTCGCCCGCGGCCATGTCCCAAGCGTTCAGCCCGCGCTCGTAGTAGCCGTCGAGACGGCCCGCCGCCACATCGCACAGGTCGACCGCGGCCGAGCCGCTGCGGCGGATGTCGCGCAGCAGCGGGATCAGTCGGGCGGCCACCTCGGCCTGGTGGGTGCGGACCTCGGTCACATAGTTGAAGCCGGTCGACACCAGGGCCTGCTCCAGGGGCGGCGACGGACGGCAGGACAGCGCGCGCTCCCCCTCCCAGGCGCCGGTCGCCCACGCGCCGCCGCCGCGCACCGCGTGGTACGTCTCGCCGCGCATCGGGGCGGCCACCACTCCTGCGACGGTCTCGCCGTCCTGCTCGGCCGCGATGGACACGGCCCAGGTCGGCAGCCCGTACAGGTAGTTCACCGTGCCGTCGAGCGGGTCGATCACCCAGCGGATGCCGCTCGTGCCCTCGCTCGAGGCGCCCTCCTCGCCGAGGAAGCCGTCGTCCGGGCGGTGGTCGGCGATCAGTCCCGTGATCAGCTTCTCGGCCGCTATGTCCATCTCGGTGACGACATCGATCGGACTGGACTTGGTCCTCGCCACCGCGAGGTCGGCCGGACGGCCGTCCCGCAGCAGCTCGCCCGCGCGGCGGGCGGCCTCCCGGGCGAGTGCGAGCAGGTCCGGGTACAGGGTGTCGGTCACGGGGTTCCTCACGCGTAGGGGCTGTCGGCGCCCGCGGCGGCCGGCTTGGGGGCGCGGGCCGGGCAGCAGCCGACCGGGCAGACGTCATGGCTCGCGCCGAGCGCGCCCAGGGCGCAGCGCGTGACCGCCCGCCCGCTCTCCGCGGCGGCACGCTCCAGGACCAGTTCGCGGATCGCGGCGGCGAACCGCGGGTCGGCGCCGACCGTGGCCGAGCGGCGCACCGGCAGGCCCAGCTCCGCCGCCTTGGCCTTCGCCTCCGTGTCGAGGTCGTAGCGGACCTCCATGTGGTCGGAGACGAAGCCGATGGGGGCCATGACGACGGCCGGGACCCCGGCGGCGTGCCGCTCCTGAAGGTGGTCGCAGATGTCGGGCTCCAGCCACGGGATGTGCGGGGCGCCCGAGCGGGACTGGTAGACGAGCCGCCACGGGTGGTCGACGCCGGTGCGCTCGCGGACGGCGTCGGCGATCAACTCGGCCACGTCCAGGTGCTGCTCGACGTATGCGCCGCCCTCGCCGTGCGTCTTCTCGGGGCCCGAGGTGTCTGCGGCAGAGGTCGGGATGGAGTGGGTGGTGAAGGCGAGGTGGGCGCCGTCGCGGACGTCCTCGGGGAGGTCGGCTAGGGACTCCAGCACGCCGTCGACCATGGGCTCGACGAAGCCGGGGTGGTTGAAGTAGTGCCGCAGCTTGTCGATCCTCGGCAGGTCGATGCCCTCTGCCCGAAGGGCGGCCAGCGCGTCGGCCAGGTTCTCGCGGTACTGCCGGCAACCCGAGTAGGAGGCGTAGGCGCTGGTGGCGACCACCAGGACGCGACGGCGGCCGTCGGCGACCAACTCGCGCAGGGTGTCCGTCAGGTACGGCGCCCAGTTGCGGTTGCCCCAGTAGACCGGCAGGTCGAGGCCGTGCTCCGCGAAGTCGTTGCGGAGCGCGGAAAGCAGGGCGCGGTTCTGGTCGTTGATGGGGCTGACCCCGCCGAACAGGAAGTAGTGCCGGCCGACTTCCTTGAGGCGTTCCTTGGGGATGCCGCGCCCCCGTGTCACGTTCTCCAGGAACGGGACCACGTCGTCCGGGCCTTCGGGGCCGCCGAAGGAGAGCAGGAGCAGGGCGTCGTAGGGGGTGGCATCGAGCGCGTCTGGCATGCCTCGATCCTGCCACCCGGCGCTGACGGCCGGGAAACGGCCGGGTGACGAGTGCGGTTCCGGGCGGATTTCCCGCGACTTTCCAGGTGCATTAGGGTGACCTCACTCGTAAGCTGTATCAGCTTCCTTCACGCCTTACCGAGCCGCCGCGTGTCCCGTACCCGCCGTCGGCCGGGCCGCCCGCGCGACTCCGGAGACCCCGTGCCCAGCCCCTACCGCGCCCTGTTCGCCGCGCCCGGCACCAGGGCCTTCTCCGCCGCCGGCCTCCTCGGCCGGATGCCGCTGTCGATGATGGGCATCGGCGTGGTCACGATGATCTCCCAACTCACCGGGCGGTACGGGCTCGCGGGTGCCCTGTCGGCCACCCTCGCGCTGTCGGCGGCGGCGATCGGTCCGCAGATCTCCCGCCTGGTCGACCGGTACGGGCAGCGCAGGGTGCTGCGTCCCGCGACCCTGGTGGCGCTCCTCGCAACCGCCGGGCTGCTGTGCGCCGCGTACTTCTCGTGGCCGGACTGGGTGCTGTTCGTCTGCGCCGCCGGGATCGGCTCCGTGCCCAGCCTGGGCGCGATGGTCCGGGCCCGCTGGGCGGTGCTGTACCGGGGCACCCCGCAGCTGCACACCGCCTACTCGTTCGAGTCGGTGATCGACGAGGTCTGCTTCATCTTCGGGCCGATCATCTCCATCGGCCTGTCCACGGCCTGGTTCCCGGAGGCCGGGCCGCTGCTCGCCGCCTGCTTTCTGGCCGTGGGCGTCTTCTGGCTGACCGCCCAGCGCGCCACCGAGCCCGAGCCCCACCCGCGCGAGCACCACGGCGGCGGCAGCGCGCTGCGCGCGCCCGGCCTCCAGGTGCTGGTGGCCACCTTCGTCGCCACGGGGACTGTCTTCGGGGCGGTCGACGTGGTCACGGTCGCCTTCGCCGACGAGGGCGGCCACAAGGCCGCCGCGAGCGTGGTCCTCGCGGTGTACGCGGCGGGCTCCTGCGTGGCCGGTGCGGTGTTCGGCCTGCTGCGCTTCTCCGGGGCGCCGGAACGCCGGTGGCTGCTGGGCATATGCGCGATGGCCGTGAGTATGATCCCCCTCCTACTGGTCGGAAACCTGCCGCTTCTGGCCGTGGCGCTGTTCGTTGCGGGTCTGTCCATCGCGCCGACGATGATCACGACGATGTCCCTCATCGAACAGCACGTACCTCGCGCGAAGCTCACCGAGGGCATGACCTGGGTGAGTACCGGCCTCGCGGTCGGGGTCGCGCTCGGCTCCTCCGTGGCCGGCTGGGTGATCGACACCGCCGGTGCGCGCGCCGGGTACGGGGTTCCGGCCGTGTCCGGGGCCGTCGCGGTCGTGGTCGGTTTCCTCGGGTACCGCCGGCTCAGCAGGCCGGCCGCGGGTCGGGGAGGCGTCGTTGAGCAGCACAGCGAGCGGAAAGAACGGCACGTGGCGTAACTGGGGGGGCAATGTCGTCGCCCGCCCCGCGCGGGAGGTGACCCCGGCCTCGGTGGAGGAGCTGGCGTCGGCCGTGCGCCGGGCCGCCGAGGACGGCCTGCCGGTCAAGGCAGTCGGCGCCGGGCACTCCTTCACCGCCGTCGCCGCCACCGACGGTGTGTTGATCCGCCCTCAACTGTTGACCGGCATCCGCGGGATCGACCGGGACGCCATGACTGTCACCGTTGCGGCGGGCACCCCGCTCAAGAGGCTCAACATGGCCCTCGCGCGCGAGGGTCTGTCGCTCACCAACATGGGCGACATCATGGAGCAGACCGTCTCCGGGGCCACCAGCACCGGCACCCATGGCACCGGCCGGGACTCCGCCTCCATAGCCGCCCAGATCAAGGGACTTGAGCTGGTCACGGCGGACGGATCGGTGCTCTCCTGCTCCGCGAGGGAGAACCCGGAGGTCTTCGCGGCCGCCCGGATCGGCCTGGGCGCCCTCGGTGTCGTCACCGCGCTCACCTTCGCCGTGGAGCCGGTCTTCCTGCTGACGGCCCGCGAGGAGCCGATGCCGCTCGACCGGGTCCTCGCCGACTTCGACGAACTCTGGGCCGAGAACGAGCACTTCGAGTTCTACTGGTTCCCGCACACCGGCAACACCCATACGAAGCGCAACAACCGCAGCGCGGGCCCGGAACGGCCGGTGGGGCGGATGGCAGGCTGGTTCGAGGACGAGTTCCTGTCCAACGGAGTGTTCCAGGTGGCCCAGTGGGTCGGCCGGGCGGCGCCCGCGACCGTCCCGGCCATCGCGCGGATCTCCAGCAGGGCGCTGTCCTCGCGCAGCTACACGGACATCCCCTACAAGGTCTTCACCTCCCCGCGCCGGGTGCGGTTCGTGGAGATGGAGTACGCCGTTCCGCGGGCGGCCCTGGTGGACACGCTGCGCGAGCTGAAGTCGATGGTCGATCGCTCCGGCCTGCGGATCAGCTTCCCGGTCGAGGTGCGCACGGCCCCGGCCGACGACATCGCCCTGTCCACCGCCTCGGGCCGGGACAGCGCCTACATCGCCGTCCACATGGTCCGGGGCACGCCGTACCAGGCGTACTTCACCGCCGCCGAGCGGATCTTCACCGCGCACGAGGGCCGTCCGCACTGGGGCAAGGTGCACACCCGGGACGCCGCCTACTTCGCCGAGGCGTACCCGCGCTTCGGCGAGTTCACGGCGTTGCGGAACCGGCTGGATCCGGACCGACGGTTCCAGAACGACTACTTGCGGAGGGTGCTGGGGCCGTAGCGGAGCCACTGGACGTGGGGGTGGGCGCGGGCGCCGGGTCCGTCCGGCCGTCCTGTCCCCGGTGTGTGGCGCCGCTCGGCGAGGGTGTCGGGCCGTCCGTCGTGGCACCGTCGCTCCCCGGCGTACCGCCGGTGCCCGCCGAAGGAGCGTCCGAGGGGGACGAGGGCGACGCGGAGGATGCCGGGGAGGAGGGCGAGGTGTCGTCACCGGACTTCGAGGAGGTCGAGTCGCGGACCGCGTTGCTGACCGTGGTGCCGGTGCCGCCGCCGAAGCTGGTGCCGGACACCAGCTCGTAGGCCGTGATACCGGCCATGGTGACCCCGAACACGAGGGCGGCGGCGAGCACCGGGCGCCGATGGCTGCGGATCCGCGCCCGGTACACCGTGCCCTCGGTGAACTCGCCGGGCGTCGGCAAGGCCTGCTCCTTGGGCTTGGCGGCGACCGCCGCTTCGCGGAGCTGTTCGCCGGTGCGCGAGAAGAAGTGCTGGAAGAGGCTGCCGCCGCAGGTGGCGACGACGCTGACGACGCCGGCCCCGAGGATCGTGCCGTAGACGCCGAAGGAGGAGGCGAGTTTGGCGGCCACGACGGCGGCGACGGCGCTGCCCGCGACCTGGGGGACGCTCAGATCGATGCGCCTGCGCCGCGACCCCTCGCGCTCCTCGCGCTCCTCACGTTTCTCCCGTTCTACCTGTTCCGTCCATTCATCCCGCTCTGCCCGTTCCGCACGTCCACTTGGTTCACCACCGATATCGGGCCTTTCATCCTTCACCGGACCTTTCACGCCTTTCGCATACATGATCGACCGATTACACGAGAAGGTGACGTACCGGCGAAACCGATAGTTCCGGTTCTGTGGATTGCGTGAAGTTCGCCACGGCAGCGCTCGCGAAAACCGGGTCGCGGACGGCCGACTCCCGCTCCTCGCCAGAAGTTGGGCGGCGCGCCAATCCACGCACGTGGCCCAAATGGAGTACTGTTGCGAGCCCTGGGACCGGCCTCCCGCCAGGGTGTCCGGGGCCATGCTGGACCGCCGGGAGGGGGCTAGGTGCACAGGGTGACGGAGATGGTCACTTAGCGTTGCGAATAGGTAACCGTGCCATAACGGCGATCCAGGGCCTGTGCCCGACACGCCGGGCAACTCGGCAAGGTTGTGGCAGGCTGCACCCGGGCAGGCCACACTCGACTAGCGGAAGCAGCGACGCAGGTGACGTCGGCAGGCACCACCCGGGAGGTCCCCATGCCCGAACTGCGTGTCGTGGCCGTCTCCAATGACGGCACACGGCTGGTGCTCAAGGCTGCCGACGCTACGGAATACACGCTTCCGATCGACGAGCGGCTGCGCGCGGCCGTGCGCGGCGACCGCCCCCGCCTCGGCCAGATCGAGATCGAGGTGGAGAGCCATCTCCGCCCCCGCGACATCCAGGCGCGGATACGCGCGGGCGCGACCGCGGAAGAGGTCGCCCAACTCGCCGGCATCCCCGTCGACCGCGTACGCCGGTTCGAGGGTCCCGTGCTCGCGGAGCGCGCCTTCATGGCGGAGCGGGCCCGCAAGACCCCGGTCCGCCGCCCCGGCGAGAACTCCGGCCCGCTGCTCGGTGAGGCCGTTCAGGAGCGACTGCTGCTGCGCGGCGCCGACAAGGACACCGTGCAGTGGGACTCGTGGCGCCGCGACGACGGCACCTGGGAGGTCCTGCTGGTCTACCGGGTGGCGGGCGAGCCGCACGCGGCGAGCTGGACGTACGACCCGCCGCGACGGCTCGTCCAGGCCGTCGACGACGAGGCGCGCTCACTGATCGGCGAGTCCGACGACCCGGCCGTACCGGAGCCGAGCTTTCCGTTCGTGCCGCGCATCGCCCGCCTGCCGCGCGACCGCCCGCTGGACCGCTCCCTGGACCGGGAGCGGCCGAGCCTGCCGGCCCCGGCGCCCGAGCCCGCCGAGGAGAGCGTGGGCGAGCGCGACTCGCTGACCAGCCTGCTGGAGGCGGTGCCGAGCTTCCGAGGCGACATGGTGGTGCCGGAACGCCCGGCGGAGCCCACGGAGGAGCCCGTCGCCGAACCCGCCGCGGAGGAGCCCCCCGCCCCGGCGGCGTCGGCCGGTTCCGCCTACGCGGACGTCCTCATGCCGCGCTCGGTCGGCAGCCACCGCGACCGCCTCGTCGGGGCCACCGACCGCCAGGCCGAGGCCGACGGCGTCCGCCCGGGCCGCCGGGCGGCCGTCCCCAGCTGGGACGAGATCGTCTTCGGCACGCGCCGCAAGAAACAGGAATAACCAGGCGTACGACCCATGAGGAGGGGGCTCGGACTTCCGAGCCCCCTTCTCGGGCTGTCACCGCCGGCCCCCTCGGACCGTCACTGCAGGCCCCGGGCCGTCACTGCGGGTCGGGCCCCACGGCGACCGGCCGGGACGGGTCCGCGGACCACTCGGACCACGAACCCACGTACAGCGCCGCCGGGATGCCCGCGACCGCGAGGGCCAGCACCTCATGGGCCGCCGAGACACCGGAGCCGCAGTACACGCCGACCCGCGTCCCGTCCGAGGCGCCGAGGGAGGCGAACCGTGCCTTCAACTCGTCCGCGGACCGGAACCGGCCGTCCGGCCCCGCGTTCTCGTTCGTCGGCGCCGACACGGCGCCGGGAATATGCCCGCCGACGGGGTCGATCGGCTCCACGTCACCCCGGTACCGCTCGCCCGCGCGGGCGTCGAGCAGCACCCCGGAACGGGCCAGCGCAGCGGCCCCGGCCACATCGAGCAGCCCCGCTTCCTGTCGCACCGGCCGGAAGTCGCCCTCGGCCGGCTCGGACGTGTCGGTCGACAGCGGGCCCTCCCAGGCGGCAAGCCCGCCGTCCAGGACTCGCACGTTCGAGTGACCCGTCCAGCGCAGCAGCCACCAGGCGCGGGCCGCCGCCCAGCCCTGGCCGCCGTCGTACACGACGACCGGCCGGTCCGCCGACACGCCCGCCCGGCGCATCGCGGCGCCGAACTCCGCCAGGTCGGGCAGCGGATGCCGGCCGCGCTCCCCCGGGGCCGAGGCCAGTTCCTTGTCGAGGTCGACGTAGGCCGCGCCGGGGATGTGCCCCGCCGCGTACTCGGCACGGCCGTCAAAGGCCGGTGCGCCGCTCGCGGCGGGCGGGCTGAGCTGCCAGCGGACGTCGAGCAGCACGGGCGGGCGGTCCGTGGTCAGGTCGTGCGCGAGTCGGGATGCGGTGATGATGGCTTCCATGGCCCCCATCCATACGCCAGGGGTGGCCGCGTCGTCCAGGTCCGGCTACTCTGCTCCGCCGGACAGGTTCGATCACGTGACGTACGGGACCGGGCACATGCCGTGCAGCTTACGGTCGCCCGACGGCGATCGCCGGGGAACGGGTGGGGAACTGCGGCCCAGGCATTCTCGCGGTGGTGTACCGCCGAGCGGCGCCGTGGCCGTGGGGTGACGCCACGGACGGTGCCGAGCGGCGCCGTGGCTGTGAGGTGACGCCACGGACGGTGCGGGCAACGGCACGGAACCGCACGCCGTCGCGGCACACCGGTTCCGCGGAGCGGAAGCGACACGGCCACCGCGAGGGGCCGGGGAGAGGGTGACGATGACCGAGTCACGGGGGTCGGCCGGAGCGAACGGCGGCATGCGCGCCCGGCGCACGCCCGGCACGCCCTGCTGGGTGAGTCTCATGGTGCACTCGCTGACCGCGACGGAGGAGTTCTACGGGGCGCTGTTCGGCTGGGAGTTCCGGCCCGGGCCGCAGCAGCTCGGCCCCTATGTGCGGGCCCTGCTGGACGGGCGGGAGGTGGGCGGCATCGGCCAGTTGCCGGCGGACCGGCCCCTGTCCGTCGCCTGGACCCCCTACCTTGCCTCGGATGATGCGGACCGTACTGCCGAAACGGTACGGCTGTGCGGCGGCACGGTGGCGGTCGGCCCGCTGGACGCGGCCGACGCCGGGCGGATGGCGATCGCCTCCGACCCGTCGGGGGCCGTGTTCGGGATCTGGCAGGGCGGGGCCCACGCCGGTACGGCCGTCACCGGGGTGCCCGGCACCCCGGCCTGGAACGAACTGGTCACCTTCGACACCGCGAGCGTCGTCAAGTTCTATGCGACGGTGTTCGGTTACGAGCAGGAGCCGGTGGTGTCGGCCGGCTTCGACTACGTCACCCTGCACATCGACGGCCGTCCGGTGGCCGGTGTGCACGGCATGGGGCACGGACTGCCGCGGGACCGCGGCCCGCACTGGCGGACGTACTTCGAGGTGGCCGACACGGACGCGACGCTGTACCAGGTCGTCGAGTTGGGCGGCCGGGTGCTGAGGCCGGCCCACGACAGCGCCCACGGGCGGGTGGCCACCGTGGCGGACCCCGAAGGGGCCAGGTTCTCGGTGATCCAGAGCCCGCGCTGACAGTCTGCGGCCGGTGAACGACCGTCTCCCCGACGGACGTGCGCGCCCTGCGTGGCGCACGCGGCCTATGGCGGCGGTGAGTTGCCGGCGGAGGTCCGCTCGTCCCGGTCAGCCCGCTCGTCCGGGTCGGCCCGACCGTCCGGAGCGGTCCGACCGTCCGCGGTGGCGTCCTGGACCGCCGCGGTGGAAGTGCCGGGTCAGGGGTGCGGTGCCTCACGGCCGTGCGCCGCCGCGCTGCGCGGCGGCTCGATGCCGGTCACGGGGCGCGCCAGGTCGTACGAGCAGAGCGGATCGCCCAGGACTGTCCGATCCGGCGCATCGTAGGGGCGCGGGAAACGGCGCGGGCATGGTGTGGCTCGGTTCTCCGGACGCGGCGATCCCTGTCGCCCTGGCCGATGCCGGGCTCCCGGTGTCGCCGTGGCCGCGTGGGTCAGCCCGATGTGACGGCAGGACGCCGGGGGAAGGGTGAACAGTCCGCAGTGGTGCGGAAGGCCCGGCCGGGTCTTCCGCACCGCTGCTTGTCTTCAGCGTCTTCAGCGTTTGCGGAGGAGTTGCGCCAGGTGCACGCCGCGGACTCCGGCCAGCTGGTCGGCTTGGGTGCGGCAGGAGAAGCCGTCGGCGAGCAGGACGGCGTCGGGGTGTTCGCGCAACGCGGGCAGAAGCGCGTTTTCCGCGACGGCGACGGAAACCTCGTAGTGGCCGCGTTCCATACCGAAGTTCCCTGCGAGGCCGCAGCAGCCGGCGAGCGTTTCGACCCTGGCGCCGGTGGCTTCGAGCAGAGCGCGGTCGGCTTCGTAGCCCAGGACGGAGTGGTGGTGGCAGTGCGGCTGCGCCACCACCGTCGTGTCGGACAGGTCGGGGGCCTGCCAACCGTCGGTCTTCCGCAGCAGCTCGGCGAGCGTGGTGGCCGCGGCGGCAACGGCTTTCGCGTCCGGATCGTCGGGGAACAGGTCGAGCAGATCGGAACGCAGCACAGCGGTGCACGACGGTTCGACACCGACTATCGGAACGCCGGCCTGCGCGTAGGGCAGCAGTGTGTGCACGAGGTCGCGGAGCTTGGCGCGGGCCGTGTCGAGCTGGCCGGTGGTGATCCAGGTGAGCCCGCAGCACGGCCGGTGCTTCGGTGTGGTGACGCGGTACCCGGCGTCGGTGAGTACGGCCGCGACGGCGGTCGCGACGTCCGGGTCGAGACCTTCGGAGAAGGAATCGGCCCACAGCAGGACCTCCGGCCCCTCGGCGTGGACGCGTGCGTGGCGCCGGGTCCGTGTGAACGCGGTGCGGGCGAAGCGGGGCGTCCGGCGGCGAGTGTCCACACCGGCCAGTGCGAGCAGTACTTTTTCGAGCGGGCGGAAGGACATCAGGGCGTTGACGAGGACACCGAGCCCTGGCACGCGGTGGAGCAGGCGGAGCCAGTCGGGCAGTCGGCCGAGCGTGTAGTGCGAGATCGGGCGGACGCGGCGGCGGTACTTCCGGTACAGCGCTTCGGACTTGTACTGGGCGAGGTCGACCCCGGCCGGGCAGTCGTGGCTGCACGCCTTGCAGGACAAGCACAGATCGAGGGAATCGTGGACTTCCGGCGCGTCGAAGTCGCGGATCAGCGAGCCGTTGGCCACCTCTTGCAGCACCCTGGCCCGGCCGCGGGTGCTGTCCTTCTCGTCGCGCGTGGCAAGGAACGACGGGCACATGAAACCGCCCGCGGACCGGTTGTCCGCACGGCACTTCCCGACCCCGACGCAGCGGTGCACGGCCTGGGTGAAGTCGCCTTCGTCGTGGGGGAAGGAGAACCCGCCGGCCATCGGCAGCGGCCGGGCGCGCGGGCGGCGGAGATCGGCGTCGAGCGGCCGTGGCCGGACGAGCACGCCTGGGTTGAGCAGGTCGTCCGGGTCGAACAGGTCCTTCACCGCGCCGAACAGGGCGATCGCTTCGGCCGAATACATCCGAGGAAGGAGTTCGCCGCGGGCGCGGCCGTCGCCGTGCTCGCCGGAGAAAGAGCCGCCGTAGGACACGACGAGCTGTGCGGCCTCGGTCATGAACGCGCGGAACACCGACGCGTCCTTCTCCAGCGGCAGGCCGATCCGGACGTGGACGCAGCCGTCACCGAAGTGGCCGTAGGGAAGACCTTCGACGCCGTATGCGTCGAGCAGCGTGTCGAAGTCCCGCAGATACGCGCCGAGCCGCTCGGGTGGGACGGCCGCGTCCTCCCAGCCCGGCCACGCCTGCTTTCCGGACGGGGTGCGGCCGGCGAGTCCGGCGCCGTCCTCGCGGATGCGCCACATCGCGACCGCGGCGGGACCCGATGGCAGCAGGACGTGGTCGAGCGCGCCGGCGTCGGCGACTATGCGGTCGGCGTTGCGGCGGGCTTCGCCTTCGGTCTCGCCGCCGACTTCGATCATCAGCCAGCCGCCACCGGCCGGCAGGTCCGGCACCCCGCCCCGGTGGCTGCGCACCAGGTCGACCAGGCGCGCGTCGAGGCCCTCGATCGCCAGCGGCCGGTGCGGGAGCAGCGGCGGCACGGCGTCGCCCGCGGCCGGCATATCGGGGTAGCCGAGCACGACCAGCAGCCGGGCGGGGGCGACGGGGACCAGGTCGACGGTCGCTTCGAGGGTGACCGCCAGCGTGCCCTCGGATCCGACCAGGGCGCGGGCCAGGGACCGGCCGTGCTCCGGCAGCAGATGCTCCAGGGAGTAGCCGGACACCTGTCGGCCGAAGCGGCCCAGTTCGGTGCGCAACACCGGCAGGTGCGCGTCGACGAGGGCGTCGAGCCCTGGTACGGGGTCGGTGGTGGTGAACTGTCGGCCGGTGCCGTCGATGACGCGGAGTTCGCGTACGTTGTCGGCCGTGCGGCCGTAGGCGACGGCGTGCGGTCCGCAGGCGTTGTTGCCGATCATCCCGCCGAGCGTCGCGCGGGCGTGTGTGGACGGGTCGGGCCCGAACCGCAGGCCGTGCGGCGCCGCGGCGCGCTGCAGATCGGCCAGCACCACGCCCGGCTGCACCACCGCGGTCCGCGCCACCGGGTCGAGGTCCACGATCCGGTTCAGGTGCCGTGAGAAGTCGAGCACCAGCCCCGGCCCGATCGCATTGCCCGCCACCGACGTCCCGCCGCCACGGCAGGTGACGGGCAGCCCGTGCCGCCGCGAGACCTCCAGCGCGCCGAGCACGTCCGCGGTGTCCAGCGGAGTCACCACGACCTCGGGCACGACCCGGTAGTTGGAGGCGTCCGTGGAGTACTCACCGCGGCGCCTCGCATCGGTCTCGACGGCCCCCCGCACCGCGGCACGCAGATCGGCAATCACTGCATCGCTCATGCGACACTCCTTCGAGGACAGAGCCGGCCGTCGCCGCGCGAATACGCAACTGCGACCGCGACCGAGGCTTCTTCCGGAAAAGGCTGTGATCCCACCCGGTAACCGGTGCCGGTTTCGCTCGCTCGGCTGTCGCGTCACGTACGGGACAGCCAGTGGATGACGTCTCCTCGCCGGGCATGTCCGATCCGCGTTCGCAAAGTCATCCGCGTGGGGTGGGCACTCGATCCAGTGCATCACAGGGATACAGAAAACCGCAAGCGGTTAACCGTTGACTGAATTTAGCCCGAGGTGCATGCTTGCCACCTGCTTGGTGACGCTGATCAACGTTGATCACCTCAAACAGCGAAAGGATCGCCGATGATCCGCCGGAACAGCTTCGATGAAGTGTTTGGCCATAACGCCTTCAGCCGGGACGAGCACGCTGCCTCGCCGACCCGAGGGAGCGACCGATGACAGGGGGCACAGGACACCAGCTCTCTCCCGAACGGGAACGCGCCACGCTCGCGACGATCAGCCGGCGGGTCATGCCGTTGGTCGTCGTCGGCTATGTGATGGCCTATCTGGACCGGATCGATGTCGGCTACGCCCAACTCGGGATGGGTACCGAACTCGGCATCTCCGCGGCCGCGTACGGGGTGGCCGCCGGGATCTTCTTCATCGCCTACTTCATATGCGAAGTGCCGAGCAACCTGATGCTTCGCCGCTTCGGATCGCGCATCTGGCTCGGCCGGATCATGATCACCTGGGGTCTCATCTCGGCAGCCATGATCTTCGTTCACAGCTTGAACGCGCTGCTGGTACTGCGGTTCCTGCTGGGTGTGGCCGAGGCCGGGTTCTTCCCCGGGATCATCCTCTACCTGATGAGCTGGTTTCCGGAGAAGCGCCGGTCGGTCGCGCTGGGGTGGCTGATCCTTGCTCAGCCTGTCGCCTACATCCTCGGCGGGTCCGTCGGGGGCCTGATCCTGGAGCACGTCCATTGGTTCGGCCTGTCCAGCTGGCGCTGGGTGTTCTTCCTTCCCGGCGCGGCCACGTTCGTGGTCGGCCTCATAACCCTGTTCAAACTGCCCGAGTCTCCGGATCGGGTCAGGTGGCTGGACGACGACCAGAAGCGCTGGTTGACCGCCACTTTGAACGCCGAGCAGGGGCCGCCCCCGAATCACGGCATCCGGGCTCAGCTCGCCGCGCTGCGTGAGCGGCGGGTTCTGCATCTCGCCGCGATCTTCTTCATGGTCCAGACCGGTGACTACGGATTCAGCTTCTTCCTCCCCCTGATCATCAAGCAGATCAACCCGGAGTACTCCGACACCAACATCGGGCTCGCGGCGGCCCTGCCGTTCGTGGCCGCCGGTGTGTTCACGGTCGTACTCGCACGGGCCGGAGCACGGGCCAGGGAACAGCGGATGTACATCCTTGGTCCTGTCCTGCTCACCATCCTCGGGCTGGTGATCGTGGTGCTGTACAAGGATCAGTCCGTGCCGGCCATGGTCGGTATCTGCCTCACCTCGGTCGGGGTCTACGCGTGGGGCCCGGCCTTTTTCACGATGGCTTCCATGAGCATCTCCCGCACACAGGCCGCGGTCGGTATCGCCGTGGTGAACTCGATCGGCAACCTCGGGGGCTTCGTCGGCCCCTACGTCGTCGGTCTGAGCGCCGATCAGGGCGCGACACAGGGAATGATTCTCTCGATCATCCCCCTCGTGGTGACGGTCGTACTGCTGCTGATCTGGCGTACACCACGGGTGCAGCCGGGTTCCGAGGCATCGGTCACCGAACTCAGCCGGATCCCTGGGTGACATGAGTGACTCACCAGGCCGCGAACGCCTGTTGGCCAAGCCACGGTCAGGTCGGTCAGATGCCGCTGACAGCGACCGGTTCCGCTGGAGACGTCCGACGAAGGACACGACGCACGGTGATGTGTGAAGCCGGCCGTGCCGATCGCGGCGATGTCGTGATCGGCACGGCCGGCGGCGTACCCTCTCGGTCGCGGCCTTCGCGGCACGAACAACACGGCGGCGGATGGCGGATGTGTGCGGCGCAACCGTGGTTCGGTCATCCTCGGAGAGGCCGACGCGGACGGCACACGCGGTTACGTGCATCGGCACGCGCGGTGACGAAGTGGCCCGGCAGGCTTCGGGCACTACCCGCCGGAATGTCATACGGACCTGACCGCGGGAATTCAGCCCTCGCGGGCGCTGCGCATCCGGCGTTGGGCGCTGATGATCGGCTCCTCGCCACCCGTGATCACTTTTCGTACCTCTGCTGCGATCGCCTCGGGGTCGCCCTGGCACATGGTGTCGAGCATCGCGCGGTGATAGTCGACCGAAGAGGACAGCGACTCCTCCAGTGCGTTCGTCAGCCGGAACAGCTCCGTGAACGTCGGCGCCTGCTGCTCCCATACGGCGAGCAGGCGCCGATTGCCGCAGAACGTGAAAAACGCGGAATGGAATGCGACATCGGCCTGCGCGAAGGCTGTGGGATCCGCGGCCTTTTCAGCGCGCCGCATGTCCTCGAGTGCCGACTCCGCGGCTTCCCGGAATCCTTCCAAATCCAAGACTGCGGCCTGCTGAGCCGCCGCGACCTCCAGCAGCGCACGCAGTTGGAAGAGATCCTTCAGATCCTGCTCGTCCAGGCCCACGACTCGATAACTCCGGCCGACAGGAGCGACGAGGCCCTCCGCGGCGAGCGTGCGCAGGGCATCCCGGACGGGGCCGCGACTGACGCCGAACGAGTCCGCGATCGACGCTTCGACCAGCTGCTCACCCGGCGCCAAGGCACCGGTGAGAATGTCGGACCGCAGCGCCGTCGCCACCTGCTCGCCGAGCGCTGCCGACCGAGTGACCCGTCCTGCCACGCTCACATGGCCCTCCTTCACCGAGTGGTCAGGCGGCCAGTCTGCCGCAGCGCAACGCTCATTGCAACCGGCTAACAGTTGACGGATAACCGTTTGGCGTGTAGCGGACGTGTGTCGGATACGTTCCGCAGGAGGCTCGAAAAGGGGATCCGCTCGTTCACCGGTGCCACGGAATGGCGTGCGGGAGCGCAGGTCCATCGAGCCGATGTGGCGGGCTGTCGACATGCCGAGGCGCAGGCAGCGGGGTTCCCGGAGCCTGGCCTCGCCGGTCGGCGCGAGCATCTGCATCCGGGCCGGCGGGTCCAACACGATCAGGATGATCGGGACCATCGGGAGCCAGACCCGGTTCTGGGCGGTGTGACGCAGGGGCAGGTTACGCGGGCCGACGGCCCGGGCGGCCAGGCGGCCGGGCGGCCCGGATGCGGTCCTCGGCCCGGGCCCGCAGGCGGCGGGGACGGAGTTCGAGGTCGGCGATCGGCCGGGCAATGGTGTGGGTGGCGAAGCAGGTCAGCCGCATGCCGTCCGCTTCGGTGAGCCGCAACCGGGCCCCGGACAAGTAAGTCGGCCCGCAGCGCGGTGCCGGTGTCGCCACCGGTCCGTTTCTGCGGGCCACTCGCCGAGTGAAGTGGGCCGCCGACGAGGTGCCCACGGCTCGGGATCTCGCCGGTATCGGGGGCGAGATTGCCGATGGATTCGGGGTAGGGGAATGCGCTCCTATGCCCTGTGCGGCCAGTTGTCGAATGGTGTTACCAGTCGACTGCGATGTATTTGGTCTCGGTGAATTCCAGCATGCCGTGGTGGGCGCCTTCGCGGCCCAGGCCGGATTGTTTGATGCCGCCGAAAGGTGCCGCTGGGTCGGAGACCAGGCCGCGGTTGACTGCAACCATGCCACTTTCGAGTTTCTCGGCGACTCGCAGTCCATTGGCGAGGTCGCCGCTGTAGACATAGGCGCTGAGCCCGTACTCGGTGTCGTTGGCGGCCGCGATGGCTTCGGCGGTGTCCTGGAACGGGATGAGGGCTGCGACCGGTCCGAAGATTTCTTCGCTGACCAGTCGGGAGTCGGGCCGTACGTCGGCGAGGACCGTGGGCAGGTAGTAGGAACCGGCGCGTTCGGGGGCGGAGCCGCCGGTCAGCACCTGTGCTCCGCGGTCGCGTGCGTCGTTGACGAGTTCGGTGACCTTGTCGACGCTTGGACGGTCCACGAGCGGGCCGCACTGGGTTTGCTCGTCGGTGCCGGGGCCCACTGACAGGCGGGCGAAGCGTTCGGCGAGCATGGTGGCGAACCGGTCGTGCAACGACGCGTGCACGTAGATGCGGTTGGCCGCGGTGCATGCCTGCCCGCCGTTGCGCATCTTGGCCACCATGACGCCGTCCAGTGCCTTGTCCAGGTCGGCGTCGGCGAGCACGATGAACGGCGCGTTGCCGCCGAGTTCCATGGAGCACTTGAGTACCTGGTCGGCGGCCTGGTGCAGCAGTAGCCGCCCGACCTCCGTGGACCCGGTGAAGGACAGTTTCCGCACCCGCGGATCGTGCAGCAGCTGGTTGATCACCGTGGAAGTGCTGCTGGTCGTAAGGACATTGACGACGCCGGCGGGTACACCGGCCTCGACCAGGATCTCGGCGATCGCGTAGGCGGTCAGCGGGGTCGCGGTGGCCGGTTTGAGCACGGTGGTGCACCCGGCGGCCAGGGCCGGGGCGATCTTGCGGGTGGCCATGGCCGCGGGGAAGTTCCACGGTGTCACCAGCAGGCACACGCCGATCGGCTGGTGCTGCACCATGATCCGGTTCGCGCCGGAGGGGGCCAGCGATACCTCACCGAGGATCCGGACCGCTTCCTCGGAGTACCAGCGGAAGAACTCGGCCGCGTAACCGACCTCGCCGCGGGCATCGGCCAGCGACTTGCCGTTCTCCAGTGAGATCAGGAAGGCGAGTTCCTCGGCCCGCTCGGTCATCAACTCGTAGGCGCGGCGCAGGACTTCGGCGCGTTGCCGGGGCGGTGCCGCCGACCATGCCTGCAGTGCGCCCGCGGCGGCGTCGACGGCGGTGGTGGCGTCCTCGGGAGAGGCATCGGCGACGGTGGTGATCACCGTGCCGTCGGAGGGGTTGATCACGTCGATGCGGTCGGCCCTGCTGCCGGGCAGCCGGCGACCGCCGATGAACAGGTCGTTGGGGTAGCGGGTTTCGGTGGTGGCCACGGAGTTCTCCTACTTCTGGCAGGGACCGGGTTCGGGCATCGTGCGGTCGCCGCGGAAGGCGTGGGTCGTGATGGTGAGCAGGGCGGCGTGATCGAGCGGGCGGGGGTTGTTCTCGACCAGCCGTTTGGCCAGCAGTCCCTGCTCGGCGATCGTCGGCAGGTCCGCCTCCCGCACGCCGAGTTCGGCGAGGGTCGGCACGGCGAGCCCATCGACGAGGGCGTCCAGCGCCTCGATCGCCGATACGGCATCGGTCCACGGGTCGGCGCCGGAGGCGACGCCGAGCGCGGCGGCGATGGCGGCGAATTCACCGACCCGAACCGGCAGGTTGTAGCGGGTCGCATAGGGCAGCAGCGCGCCGACGCCGAACCCGTGTGGTGTGTGCGTGGCCGCGCCGATCGGATACTGCAGGGCGTGTGCCGCCGAGGTCCCGCCGGTGCCCAGCGCCACGCCGCCGAGAAAGGACGCGAGCATCACGTCGTGGCGCGCATCGGCGTTCGACGGCTCCCGCTGGGCGGTCAGCAGGCTTCGCCCCATCAGCGACAGCCCTTCCAGCGCGGCGGCATCGCTGAACATCGATTTCCCGACGAAGACCCGTTCGGAACTCAGCTCCGCGGTCGGGGTGCGGCCCACCGCGGTGTAGGACTCGACCAGGTGCACGACCGCGTCGATACCGGATGCGGCGGTGAGCGACGCCGGACACGAGTAGGTCAGCTCGGGATCACAGATGGCGGCCTGCGGCACCAGGTGCGGGCTGGAGATGCCGACCTTCATCGCCCGGTTCGGATCGGCGATGACCGCCACCGGTGTGGCCTCCGAACCCGTGCCCGCGGTCGTCGGCACCGCGATGACCGGCAGCACAGGCCCCGGGACGGCGTTTTCCCCGTAGTAGTCGCACGGCCCGCCGCCGTGGGACAGCAGCAACGCCACGACTTTCGCCATGTCGATGCAGCTGCCGCCGCCCAGCCCGATCACCGAGTCGACGGGCGTGTGCGCCAGGCCGGCGACACAGTCGACGATGCCCGACACCGGCAGCTCGGGTTCGGTCCGGTCGAAGACGTGGACGCGCACACCCGCGGCGGTGAGACAGGCGGTCAGCTCGGCGAGTTCGGGCGACGCCCCGAGACGGGCGTCCGTGCACACCAGCGCATCGCGTCCGTATCCAGCGGCAACACGGCCCAGCGCCTCGCGCTGGCCGGCACCGAACAACACGGTGCGCGGCAGTCGCAGCACTCCGAACGATGCCGCGGGCGCGACGGTGCCGATACCCGCGCCTCCCGGTGTGTCGGTGGTCGCGGTGAAGCTCATGGAATGCCTTTCTTGTGAGAGCCGGGGCAGCGTGTCCTGTTCAGACCCGGGGCAGCGTGCTGATCTCGTCCCACAGCCCGGCGGGAAGCTCGATGCCATCGGTCACGGCACGGACGCGGCGGGCCTCCGAGGAATCCCCGGGAACCCGGACGGGGCTGGCGGGATCGACGGGTGGCGATGTGCGCACGGCAGCCAGGTACTCCGACACCGCGTCCCCGAAACCGCCGGCCTCGGCCACGATGAACACATCACCCTTGTTGGACGGGTGGACCGAGTCGAGCGTGCCGGCCACCTCACGTCCCAGCGCCGCGCCGGTGAGCGCGGTGACCAGCACCTCGAACGCAAGCCCCAGGCCATAGCCCTTCGCACCACCGAACGGGGCGATCGATCCGCGCTTGGCCCGCTCGGCGTCAACGGTGTCCTCGCCGTCCTCGTCGAGCGCCCAGCCGGGTTCCAGTCGAGCACCCCGGTTGGCGTGGTCGTGGATCTTGCCCATCGACACCAGCGAGGTCGCCATGTCGAACACCAGCGGCCGCGGCCACGCGGGCACGCCGATGGCGACCGGGTTCGAGCCGACCATCGCGATCCGCCCCCCGTAGGGGTGCATGAGCGCCTCGCTCGTGGTCAGCGCGATACACACCTGGCCACGGTCGGCGATTCTGCGGACGTACCAGGCCAGCATGCCCAGGTGATTGCAGGAGTGCACGGCAGCCGCCGCCACACCCGCACCGTCCGCGCACCGCTGCGAGATCACGTCCAGAGCATGGGCCCCCACCACCGGGCCGAGACCGTTCTGGCCGTCCACCGACGCCAGTGCCTCGCCGCGCCAGGTGATCCGTCCGCTGGTCACCGGGTCGGTGACCCGGTTGCCGATCCGTTCCAGCACCCGCGGCAGGCGCAGGAGACCATGAGACGGCAACCCCCTGGCCTCCGCGTCGACGAGCAGGTCGGCCTGGAGACGGGCGTTCTCAGCGGGAACACCCGCCTTGATCAACGCATCCACAGCGACCCGCATCGCGTCCTCGACACCGACCCGCACCACGTCAGCGCACATGGACCCGCTCCGCTGCAACCATCGCCACGGCCGCCGACCCCACAGTGCCGGTCGAGACCGCCCTGCGATCACCCGCTCCGATCATGGTGCTTCCTCACTTTCCACCGGGCAGTCGGCCGCAGCGGGCCCGCCCCATCGTGCGATATCCCGTCGGCCGGCTCACTCGAACGCTTCCGGCTCACTCGAACGCTTTTCGTAGCCGGCGCCGCGACCGGATCAAATGGTCCTTCATATGTTTCCGCGCAGCCCTGTCATCGGCCGCCGCGATGCCATCGACGACAGCAGCATGCTCATCAAGGGCCTCTGCGGTCACCGCGCCGTCGAAGTACAGGCGGAACAAATGGACATGGGAATGCAACCGCGCCACCGAATCATGCAGGAACTGATTCCGCCCGGCCGACGCGATCAGCTCATGCAACTGCCCGTCACGCTGAGCGAAAATGCTGTACGGCAACGTCCCCTCGCGGCCGGCCTCCGCGCGCATCTCGGCCTGGAGCTCACGCATGGCCGACAGTTCGGCCTCGGTGCGGTTCGTGGCCGCCGCCGCGGCCGCGACCGGCTCCAACAACAGACGCACCTCGAAAAGCTGGTCGAACTCCTCACGAGTCAGCAGCTCGGCGGCACGATAACCCGTCAAATGCGTTGACGTCACCAGCCCGTCGGCCTCCAAAGTGGACAGCGCCTGGCGCACCGGAGTCTGCGACATCGAAAGCTCACGCACCAGCCTGTCCACCGAAATCCGCTGCCCCGGCGCGATCTCCCGAGACAACAACCGCGCATAAATGGCGTCGTACGCGGCGACGGCCATCCCCCCGGACCCCGCCGACGACGGCACCGAAGCCCGCCCGGAGGACAGCGACCGAACATTCAACGCATCTTCGCCAGAGGAGCCCATATCAAAGTCATCTCATTCAGACATTGGCAGCGCGCGGTTGCGCACCGAGGTGCGCTCGCGCGTCAGAGCCGAGACAAGGGAGAGGTCGTTGCCAGCACAGTCACGCCGGGTCCTCGTCGCTCAGCCGGGCGCTGAGCAAGGTTCCGCCGTCCCACCGGCTGGCCGCCTGCTGATAGTAGGCGCCCACGATCTCGTCCACCGTCAGCGTGGCAAGCTCCTCCACCGGCGACTCGAACAGACGCAGGTCGCCATCGGCAGCCCACGGCCGACCGCTCTCCAACTCGACCTCGCTGTGCACGACGAGCTCGTCGAGGCTGTCCGGCCCGCCCGGCTCGATGGACCGGAGCAGGCGGCTGTGCAGCAACGGCCGGCTGGTCACCGACGGGCCACGGTCCACCTGCTCGCGCAAGGTGAATCGAGCCTCGGCCAGTCGACGGTCGGCAACGGCCAGGCTTGCGCCGAAGCGACCACCCGGCGCCACTCGCGGCGCCGGTCCGTAGGGGAACGGCCGGGTCATGTGGATCGAGCCGAATTTCTTCGGATACCCCATGTGAATACCGCGACCGAGGGAGAAATCACGGGTCACCCAGATGTAAACGATCCGGGTGTAGAGCACGCCCCGATACCGCGCCTTCACAGCCAGAAATACTTCCCCGTACTGGGACCGGACCGGGTCGAGGAGCTCCTCTCCCCCCTCCGAACAGGACTGGATGTCGGAGAAAACCATCGCGACAAGACCCGGGTCGTCCTCGTCCAATGCCAGCTGCTCGGGCAGCACCGCACGTACGTTGTCGGGGTTGGTGCGGTACTCCACGGTCGCCGCGGTGCTCGAGTAGTACCAGGGCGGCTCGGAGATGAGGCTCGCACGCCCCTGAGGCGAACGCGGGAAAAGAAAACCGATCGGCTCGGCCATGATGGACTCCTCCTGAAGGTCGTGCGATGCCCAACGTGTGCCAACAGGGCAGCGACTCAAGTCGTCATTCGGTACCGCCAAGAACTCCCGTGCATCGCCATCGGGCGCGCCCGTGATCCGGCCGTACTCGGCGTGATGTGTCATGAGTTCGGTCGAACTCACACGTGCCGGTAAGTCTCCCCCGCCGGCGCGGAAGTCCGGGGGCTGCTCGCAGGACAGCGCAGGGCCGCTGAATCAGCCAGGGCAGTAACGAACACGCTCAGTCCACACGGGGGCCATCGCTGTTCGTTCGGGCAAAGTACGAGGACCGTATCCGATCCGATCGGATCCTGGCAACGATCCGATCGGGTTTTCTCGCCCGAACGCGATTCGCGGCGAGCTGCGAGGTCGGCGATCGGCGGTCGTACGCCTGAGACCTGCGTGCCGGGCAAGCCCCTTTTCGCTCAGTGAACGGTTTACGGTTGACCGTTTCCCTGCTAGCGTCATCGTTCATGTGGACCTACTCGATCGAACGCCCCGGCCGTCTGCGGCGCCTGGACGCGCCCACCCCGCAGAATGTCGGGCCAGGTGAGGTGCTCCTGCGGCCGCTGTCCGGAGGAATCTGCGGCAGTGACATGGCGTACTACCGCGGGCAGGTCTCGCACCACCACGACATCGACATCGCCAGGCGCAGCGAGGTGCCCGGCTTCTCACTTCACGAAACAGTCGGCGAGGTACTTGAGTGTCCAGGGGGTGAGCACACACCTGGCGATGTCGTCGTCGGATGGGTGACCGACAGCGACGGTCTCGCCGAACGGGTTGTCACGGCGGCTTCGAGCGTGGTCAAGGTGCCCGAAGGAATGGAACCCACGATCGCCGTAGCGCTTCAGCCCCTCGCATGCGTCCTCGACATCACGCGCCGCATCCCGCGAGTGGCGGGTGCGAGGACCGCGGTCATCGGCCTGGGCCCCATCGGCCTGCTGTTCGGTCATGTGCTGCGTTCCGCCGGTGTGTCCGAGGTCGTGGGCGTCGACCCCGTGGACCGTACCGCCGTGGCCGAGACATTCGGCATGAACCGCACCATCATGACCTCGGCGCAGCTGTGGAGCATGAACCTCGAGCCGGAGGACCGTCCCGATCTGGTGATCGAGGCGGTCGGACATCAGGTCGGCACATTGACTCACTGCCTGCACGCGCTTCGGCCGGGAGGCACCCTCTTCTACTTCGGGGTTCCTGACGACGACATCTATCCGCTGCCGATGGACCGCATGTTCCGGCAGTCGCTGACGTTGATGTCGGGCAACGTCCGGGACCACAGCGGAGCGCTGCGCGAAGCGATCCGCTATGCGACGGAGCACCCTGGGCTGCTCAAAGCTCTCGTCTCACACACATTCTCGGTCCACCAGGCACAGGAGGCGTTCGCGCTGGCCGATACGGTCCACCCTGATCGCCTGAAGGTGGTGCTGGATTTCATGGCCTGATGTCACCGGACCTGGTGGCATCGAGAGACCAGCGAGCAGGGATCGGCTTCCGCACGATTTGGGATAGGGACTCTCCGCGGAACGGTAGGCGCGCAGAAGGTCGCAGCACGCACTTCAGCGAAATTCATCGATGCCCGGATGGAAAGCCGCACCCGTCACCGGCCGCGCCAGGCACTGGACATGGCGACCCCGGCCCGCCCGTTCCGGGCATACGACCCCACCCGGCTCGATGTCGCCACGAACATCGGCGGTGACAGTGCCGCCGACGACACACACGCGGACACCTGGGACGCGGCCGCATACCCGGAAAGGCCGGGCCGAGGTCGGCGGCGTCCACACTGCTGGCGGACGTGATCGAACCACCGGCAGCGGTGGATCAGGACGTCACCACTTTGCGGCGGCCAAGGGCGCTCGGCGCGAGGCGCAGGCTACGGCTGACGTACTTGACTTCAAGGAGCCGACTCCTGCCATAGGCTTGAGCTCCGCCGCATTGGATGCCGCGGAAGGGAGGCCAGGGTGGGATCGCAGCGCGGCCGGGCCACGATCGCCGAGGTGGCCGCGGCGGCAGGGGTGAGCCTGACGACGGTCTCGCACGTGCTGTCTCAGCGTCGGCCGGTCGCGAAGGCGACCCGGCAGCACGTGCTCCAGGTCATCGAGGACCTGGGCTACGAGCCCGATACCGCCGCCGCGGTCATGGCCGGCGCGACGTCCAAGACGCTGGCCGTGGACGGCCTGAGCGGCAGCTGGTCAGCGCTGTCGGAGCTGGTGGAGCCCAAGGCGTACTTCTACACCGGCGTGTATCACAGCATTGAGATGCACGCGACGCGTGCTGGATACGACCTGCTGACACCGTCGCGCCCGCACGACTCCACCGGACCCGGCTACGTGCGTCGGCTCCGTTCCCGCCGCACCGCCGGGGCGATCATGATGTCCCGCAGCGTCGAGGACGTGCGCGTGCAGGGCCTGTTGGAGGCGGAGCTGCCCACGGTGTTTGTCGACTCCCGGGCGACCGGCCCCCGCGCCACCTACGTGACCTCCGACCATCGCGGCGGCGGCCGCCTGGCCGTCGAGCACCTGATCGGACTCGGCCACCGCCGCATCGCCCGCGTCTCCAACAGCGCCGATCCGCTGGCCGGCCGCGACCGCATCGACGGCGGACGCGACGCACTCGCCGCCGCGGGCCTGCCGGAGGACCCGGACCTGGTCGTCGAGACCGACGACTGGGATGCCGAGGGCGCCTACCAGGCGACGCTGCGGCTGCTGGAGCGCGACAAGCCGTTCACCGCCGTCGCCGTCGGCAGCGACATCATGGCGATCAACGTCATCGGCGCGCTGGTCGACCACGGTCTGCGAGTGCCGGGCGATGTCTCGGTCGTCGGGTTCGACGACCTTCCGCTGAGTTCGATGGTCCGCCCGACGTTGACCACCGTTCGCCAGGACGTGGACGCCATGGGCGCCGCGGTGGTGGAGTTGATGCACCAGATGATCGAGCACGGCCGGACCCTCGACCCGGTGATCGTCCCTACCTCGCTCATCGTCCGCGGATCCACCGCCCCCCGGGCGGGAATCGCTGACGACTCGGTACGCGATTGAGGTTGGGGCCTGCCGGCCTGGCCGATCGGCTGGTGGGTGATCAGCAGGTGGTTCGGCGGACGAGTACGAGTTCGGTGCTTGTGCGTGGTCGGGAGGCCCTGCGGGCGGTGCGGTCGCAGACCAGTCCGGCGATGGCGGCGTGCGTTTCGGCGTAGGACTCCCGGCGGCCGAGGTACCTTCGGCCTCGGCGTAGGCGAAGACATCGGCCAGGGTGCGCAGGCGGATGCCGGTGTGGCCGGGGACGGCGAAGCCGCGGGCTGCGAGCAGCGGGCGGATCTCGTGAATGGCGTGGGTGAAAGGCGGCGGGTCGGGGCGTCAGGAGCGTACTTCGAGCAGGGGGACCAACTGCTCGGCAGGGGTCATCGAACCGTGGTTGCCGACCATCGCCGACTCCTTCGGCTCCCGCTCGGAGGCGATGATCAGGACCTCGTCGTGCGCAGCCGCGACCACGTCGCCCAGGCGTGCGTACACCCGCTCGTCGCACGCGCCGGGCGGCCCGAACCAGCCCGCGGCGATCGCCTCGTCGCGCGAGGCCACCCAGAACCGCTCCCCGAGCACCTCGCGCCAGCACGTCAGGACGTCGTCCTCGGCACCCGGCAGCGCGTACACATGCCGCGCGCGACCCTCGCCGCCGAGCAGGGCGACGCCGGCCCGCAGCTCCCAGTCCTCGTCGAAGTCGATGCGGTGCTGCTCGTCGAAGGGCACGTCGACCATGCCGTGGTCGGCGGTGACGTAGAGCGCGCTGCGCGGCGGCAGTTGCTCGGCCAGCCGCTGGGCGAGCCGGTCCACGTACATGAGCTGGCCGCGCCAGGTGTCGGAGGCGACGCCGTAGCGGTGTCCCGCGCCGTCCAGCTCGGCGTAGTACGTGTACACCAGGGCCCGGTCGGCGGCGGCCAGTTGCTCGGCCGCCAGGTCCATGCGCTCCTCGCCGGTGAGCCGCCCGTGGAACGTGCCGCCGCTGAGCGCGACCTTGGTGAGCGGGGTGTTCTCGAAGGCCGGGGAGGAGACCTGGGCCGCGTGCACGCCCGCGTCGTGGGCCAGCCGGAAGACGGTGGGGTACGGCTGCCAGACAGCCGGCGAAGTCCACGGCTGCCAGCGCAGTTGGTTCATCAGCGTGCCGGTGGCCGGGTCGCGCACGGTGTAGCCGGGCAGGCCGTGGGCGCCCGGCGGCAGACCGGTGCCGACGGAGGCGAGGGAGGTCGCGGTGGTCGCCGGGTAGCCGGTGGTGATCGGACGGCCGGTGCCGCCGCGCGAGCTGCTGAGCAGCGAGGTCAGGAAGGGCGCCTCGGCGGGATGGGCGGCGAGCTGCTCCCAGCCGAGCCCGTCGATCAGGAAGACGCAGTTGCGGTCGGCGGCGGTCAGCTCCGGGATCGCCGCGGTCATACCGGGTACGGCCATCCCGGCGGCCAGGGTGGGCAGCAGGTCGGCGAGCGAGCCGCTGCCGTACTCGGGCAGCGGCGCGGTGTCCAGGGCGAGCGGTTCCGGGTGCGGGTCCCAGGCTGCGATCTGCGCCATCAGCGGGCGAAGTCCGCGGTCGCCTCGGAGACGGCCTGTGCGAAGGCGAGCGCCTGGCGCACCGTCTCCGGGCCGTCCCCGGCCTCGCTGACGCGCAGGCTGAGGTCGTCCGCCGTGGAACTGCCCGTATAGCCGTGGTCGGCCTCGCAGTTCGGGTCGCCGCAGGCGGCGGGCTCCAGGTCGATACGGGAGACGGCGCCCCAGCCGACGGTCAGCACGACCTCACGGGGCGGTGTGCCCGGCGTGTACTGCTCCGGGTTGGCGACCACGCGGCTGACCACCACGGACGAGATCCGGCCGAGCTTCACGGACTCCGTGGAGGTGGTGGCGTAGGGCGTCGGGGAGGTGCTGTCGGCGGACTGCTCGTCGGTGTGGCTGACGATGAAGCGGGTGCCGGTGAGAACCAGCACGGTCACATGCCGACGGACCTCGTTCTGATCGAATGTCGTCTCCTGGTGGACCAGGTACGACCGCATGGGCTCGCCGCCCACCGCGGCCTCCACCGCCTCGGCCACGAGGGCCGGGTAGTAGCCGCTGCGCTCGATCGCCGCACGCAGCCCCTGGGTCGTCGTACTGGTCTTGGCCATGGCGTCCATCCTAGTCCGTGGCACAAAGGCTCCAGCCCAGTCGGGAGCACCGGATCCGACGGGCGGGTCCGGCGGCGGTTCGGCGGGCCGGTTCGGCTGCCAGGTTCGCCGGGCCGGTTCGGCGGCCGGATTCGGACGGGCGAGCACCGGTCGGGCCGGCGGGTCCGGGTCAGTACGCGGGGAGCGTCCGGGGCCCGAGGTCGTCGCGGGCCGGCGGGGGCGCGAGCCGCACCGTGGCGCCGAGCACACTGAGGCCGTGCGGGGCGACGACCACCGGTTCCAGGGTGACCGCCACCACCTCGGGGTGGTCGTCGACCAGCCGGGAGACGCGCAGCAGCAGCTCCTCCAGCGCAGGTGTGTCGACCGGCGCGGAGCCCCGCCAGCCGAACAGCAGCGGTGCGGTCCGGATGGCGCGCACCAGCGAGGTCGCCTCCCGGTCGGTCACCGGGATCAGCCGGTGCGCCGTGTCGCCGAGCAACTGGGAGGCGGCCCCGGCCAGTCCGAAGGAGAGCACGGCCCCGGCCGCCGGGTCGATCACGGCCCGTACGACGGTGTCGACGCCCCGGGGTGCCATCGCCTGCACCACCGGGCGCAGTTCGGCGGGCTTCCCGAACAGCTCGGTCAACTCGGCGTAGGCGCGGCGCAGTTGCTCCTCGTCGGCCAGGTCGAGGCGCACCCCGCCAAGGTCGGCGCGGTGCCGCAGGTGCGGCGCGGTCGCCTTGAGGGCGACCGGGTAGCCGAGGGAGCGGGCGGCCTCGGCGGCGGCGTCGGGGGTGGGGGCGGCAAGCGCGCGGCGCACCTGGATGCCGTACCGGCCGAGCAGTTCGCAGGTCTCCTCCGCGCCGAGCGTGAGGCCGTCTCCGCGCGTGAGCAGGCCGTCGATCAGCTCGGCGGCCCCCTTCTCGTCGATGTCCTCGTACTCGGGTACCTTCCCGGGCTCGGCCGCCTCGCGCCGCCACTGCGCGTACTTGACGGCTTCCGCCAGGGCCCGCACGGCGCGTTCGGCCGCGGGGTAGGCGGGAATCAGGCGGGAGCCCTCGTGCGGCGCTTCGGGTGCGGTGGTCGCCTGGTCCCGCGGCGCGGCGGGCGGCTTCTGGGCCGCGGGGATCCGGGCCGGGTCCGCGGGGGCGTGCGTCCCGGCCTGGGGCGACCTGCCGGCCAGGTCAGCGGCTGCATGCGCCTCGGCCTGGGGCGCCGTACCGACCGCGTCCGCGGGTGCATGCGCCCCCGCCTGGGGCGCTGTGTCGGCCACATCCACGGACGCGTACGCCCCGGCCTGGGGCGCCGTGCCGGCCGCGGCCGACAGCGCCTCCGCGAGCCCGCCGAGTTCCACGTGCACGACGAGCACGGGTTTCGCGGGCGCCGTCGCGGCGGCGGACCGCAGGGCCGCCGCCAGTTCCGCGTCCCCGGGCGAGCCCTCTCCGATCGCCGGGATGGCCGTGACGACCACCGCGTCGCAGGTGTCGTCCGCCAGCGCCCGGGACAGCGCCCGGTGGAAGTCCTGCGCCGTGGCCCCGGTCGTCAGGTCCAGCGGGCGTGCCGGGCGCAACCCCTCGGCCAGGCACCGGTCGTAGCTGAGCAGCCCCAGCGACTCGGAGTTCCCGAGGATCGCCACCCGGGGGCCGGCGGGCAGCGGCTGCCGCGCGAGGAGCAGTCCCGTGTCGACCAGTTCGGTGATCGTGTCGACCCGGACGACGCCCGCCTGTCGCAGCAGCGCGGACACGGTCGCGTGCGGCAGCCGGGTGGCCCGGACCGCGTGGCCCTGCGGCACGGATCCGGCCCCCTGCACCACGACCAGCGGCTTGGCCGCGGCCGTCCGGCGCGCCAGCCGCGTGAACTTGCGCGGGTTGCCGATGGTCTCCAGGTACATCAGGACGACGTCGGTGTCGGGGTCGTCGTACCAGTACTGCATGACGTCGTTGCCGGAGACGTCCGCCCGGTTGCCGGACGACACGAAGGTGGACACGCCCGTGACGCCGGTGACCCCTCCCCCGCGCCGGTGCAGCCTGGACAGCAGGGCGATGCCGATGGCCCCGGACTGGGCGAACAGGCCGATCCGCCCGGGTCGCGGCATCTCGGGCGCGAGCGAGGCGTTGAGCCGCACCTCGGGAGAGGTGTTGATGATCCCGAAGGCGTTCGGCCCGACGAGCCGCATGCCGTACGTGCGCGCGTGCCGCACGAGCGCGCGCTGCCGCTCGCGTCCCTCGGGCCCGCTCTCTGCGTATCCGGCGGTGATCACCACGAGGCCCTGCACACCGTGCTCGCCGCACTCGGTGACCGCCTCGGTCACCTGTTCGACGGGGACGGCGACGACCGCGAGGTCGACGGGGCCCTCGATGTCCTGGACCGAGCGGTACGCGGGTACGCCGTCGATCTCCTTCAGCTCCTCGGGGAAGGCGATGTTGACCGCGTACAGGCTCCCGGTGAACCCCGCGTCCAGGATGTTGCCGAGGACGCCGCGGCCGACGCCGCCGGGCGTACGGCCCACACCGAGGACCGCGACGGCGCGGGGCGCCAGCAGTCTGCGCACCGACCGCGCCTCGGCGCGCTGTTCCCGCGCGCGCTGCACGGCGAGCGAGCGGGCGGTGGGTTCCAGGTCCAACTCCAGGCGCACGACGCCATCCTCGAAGCTGCGCTTCTGGGTGTAGCCGGCGTCCATGAACACCTTGATCATCTTGGTGTTGGCGGGCAGCACCTCGGCGGCGAAGCGGCGGATGCCGCGCTCGCGGGCGACGGCGGCGATGTGTTCCAGGAGGGCGGAGGCGACCCCGCGTCCCTGGTGCGCGTCCTGCACCAGGAAGGCGACCTCGGCCTCGTCGGCTGGGGCGGTGGCGGATGCGTCGCCGGCACCGATGCGGTCGTAGCGCACGGTGGCGATGAACTCGCCGCCGACGGTGGCCGCGAGTCCCACCCGGTCCACGAAGTCGTGGTGCGTGAAGCGGTGGACGTCCTTGGCTGACAGGCGGGGGTACGGCGCGAAGAAGCGGTAGTACTTCGACTCGTCCGAGACCTGTTCGTAGAAGCTGACCAGATGGTCGGCGTCATCGACGGTGATGGGCCGGATGCGCGCGGTGCCGCCGTCACGCAGTACCACGTCCGCCTCCCAGTGGGCGGGGTACTCATGCCGGTCGTGCCGGTCCGCCGGGGTCTGCATGGGCCCCAGAGTACGGCTCGCCAACGACAACGTCGCGAGGCAGTCTGTGGGGGACGGAGCCGCGCCGAGGCCGCGGTCCGACGACACACCGGAGCGGGCGCAGGCCCGCTCCGGGCACGCTTCACCTTATGGAAAACTGGTCTAGACAACCATGGTCTAGACAACCCTGATCAACCCCGATCAACCCTGACCACCGAAGGGCAGCACCACATGGCTGAGCGCCGCGTCAACGTCGGCTGGACCGAGGGCCTGCACGCCCGTCCCGCCGCCATCTTCGTCCAAGCCGCCACGACCGCGGGCGTCCCGGTGACGATCGCCAAGGCCGGGGGCGTCCCGGTCAATGCGGCCTCCGTGCTGGCCGTCCTCAGCCTGGGCGCCCGAGGGGGCGAGGAGATCGTTCTCGCCTCCGACGCCGAGGGCGCGGACGCCGCCCTGGACCGGCTGGCGAGGCTGGTCGCCGAGGGACTCGAAGAGCTGCCGGAAACCGTCTGAGCCGGCTCCGAAATCCGCGTCGCCCGGAAAAGATGACCCGGCTTCCGTGTTTTCACGGCCGCCGAATGCATTTCACCTGGGGTATACGGCCGACAGTCGACCACACATTCAGGGCACGACAGAAAAGGTCGGCGGCAGGACCTGCTCTTCCGAACATCTCTCTTGTATACGGCGCCCATACACACGGCACCCATATATACGGCGCCCATGTTAATTTCGCAGGCTCGATCTGTTTACAGCGTGTTGCGCATTCCTCACGCGCTCGGGGCGGTCACCGCCCGAGGAGAACCGCAGCCGGTACGCTGCCGTCGCGCGCTCGGTGTGCAGGGCCATGACCGCACGGGCGCGCTCCGCGTCGCCGCGCGCCACCGCCTCCACGACGGCGCCGTGCTCCGCCCAGGACTCGACGGGACCGGTGGGCGACTCCGCCGCGTACATCCAGGCGATCTTGTGCCGCAGTTGGCTGAGCATCGAGATCAGGGCATGGCTGCCGGATGCCTGGGCGAGCGTCTCGTGGAACCAGCCGTCGAGCGCGCGCAGGTCCTCGCTGTTGCCCCGCCCGGCCCGCTCGCGCTCCAGCCTGACCAGGCCGCGCAGCACCTTGAGGTGGGCCTCGGTGCGCCGCTGGGCGGCCCGGAAGGCGCCCAGCGGCTCCAGGAGCAGGCGCATCTCCAGCAGGTCGGCGGCCTCGTGCGCGGTGGGTTCGGCCACGCACGCGCCCGCGTGCCGCCGCGTCACCACGAACCCCTCCGCCTCCAGCGTGCGCAGGGCCTCGCGGACGGGGACACGTGAGACTCCGTAACGGCGCGCGAGGATTTCCTCGGTGAGCCGGCTGCCGCGCGCGTGGACACCGGCGACGATGTCGTCCCGGATCGCCGTGCACACCGAGTGCGCCGGAATACGCATGACCGACCTCCGCCTCAATCCCCGTGAAACGTCGACTATTGACGTGTGTGCCGAGACTCTATGGCAGTTAGCCGGAATTTCCGATGGCGGGCCGGAATCCATGGATATCTTTTGGACAGGGGGCGTTCGAAACGACGGGAACCCCGGCTCGCGAGCCGGGGCCGCGGCGACCCTCGCCGACGGACGTCAGACGTTCACACCGTGCTTGCGGAGATAAGCGACGGGATCGACGTCGGAGCCGTATTCCGGGGTCGTCCGCGTCTCGAAGTGGAGGTGTGGCCCGGTCGTGTTACCCGTGGAACCCGAGAGCCCGATCTGCCGGCCCGGGGTGACCCGCTCGCCCACCGAGACACCGATGGAGGACAGATGGCCGTACTGGGTGTACATGCCGTCGGCCATCCGGATCACGACCTCGTAGCCATATGCGCCACCCCAGCCGGCCGACACGACGGTGCCGGCGCCCACCGCGTGGACGGCGGTGCCGGCGGCGGCGTGGAAGTCGATGCCGGTGTGGGCGCCGGAGGACCACAGGGAGCCGCCGGTCCGGTAGCCGGTGGAGACGTAGGAGTGCGCGATCGGCGTGACGAAGGCGGTCAGCCGCCTGCGCTCGGCCTCACGGGCGGCCCGAGCCTCGGCCGCGCGCTCCTTCACCGCTCTCCGCGCCGCCGCCTTGCGCGCGGCCTCCTCTGCCGCCTTCTCGTCGGCGGCCTGCCGCTGCGCGGCCGCCTGGGCGCCGATCTGCTCGGCGACCGAGTCGCCGATGCTGACGACGGGGGTGAGGCCGGTCTGCTCCGCGGTGGTCCCGACGGCGTGCGCCGGACCTGCCGCGAGGCTGCCCATGACGCCGGTGGAGGCGAGGGTCGCGACGCCCGCCGCGCGAGCGGTGGTGCGGTGCATCCGGCCGGGACGACGGTGCTTTCCGGTGGCGTGGGTGAACGCCATGAAGTGGCTGGTCCTTTCCTTCCTTCTCGCCTACCGGGTCAGCGATGGGGGGTCCCGGTCCCCACCGGCCGTTCAGGCCCGTCAAGGCCCGGCAAGGCCCTGGGGGACGGTTCGGAGCAGGAAGGTCTCCTACGGGACCCGCGTACCGCGCGGACGCCCGATGCACCTCGACTCACCTCAACAAGGTGGGCCCCTGCAGCCGCGAAGGCGGCGACCGGAGGGCGGGTCCCCGGCTCCCCTGGCTCACGCCGTACGGGGACTCGGCGATGGCTGTCCGGTGCCGCGGGCGCGGCGCGTGCCTGACGAACAGCCCGGACGACGCTAAGGGGGACGACTTTCCCCCCTCAAACCGAACAGGGCGTTTGTTGCGTATCCCACAGGGCAGACGGGCAACCTCCACCGCAATTCGGGCATGCCGAGGGAACGGAAAGGGCCCTGCCGACCGGTCGGTCGCCAGGGCCCCACGCGCGTGTGCCGGGTTGCGGGCTACTCCGCGGACACCACGTGGACCTCGCCGATGCCGAGCGCCTCGGCCGGCTCCTTGATCTGGGCCGCGTCGCCGACCAGGACCGCCACCAGCCGGTCCACCGGGAACGCGTTCACCACCGCGGCGGTGGCCTCCACGGTGCCCGTGACGGCCAGCTGCCGGTACAGGGTCGCCTGGTAGTCGTCCGGCAGATGCTGCTCCACCTGGTCGGCGAGCGTGCTCGCCACGGCCGCCGCCGTCTCGTACTTCAGCGGCGCCACCCCGACGAGGTTCTGCACGGCGACGTCCCGCTCGGCGTCGGTGAGCCCCTCCTCGGCCAGCGTGCGCAGCACCGTCCACAGGTCGGCCAGCGCGGGACCGGTGTTCGGGGTGTCCACGGAGCCGCTGATGGCGAGCAGCGAGGCGCCCGTGCCGTCCGGGGCGGACCGGAGCACCTGGCCGAACGCGCGCACCCCGTAGGTGTAGCCCTTCTCCTCGCGCAGGACGCGGTCAAGGCGGGAGGTGAGGGTGCCGCCGAGGCAGTACGCGCCGAGCACCTGGGCGGGCCAGACCCGGTCGTGCCGGTCGGCGCCGACGCGGCCGATGAGCAGCTGCGTCTGGACGGCACCGGGACGGTCCACGATGACGACCCGGCCGCGGTCGTCGGCGCTCACCGACGGCACCGGCCGCGGCCGGGACGTGGCGCCGGTCCAGGCCCCCAGGGACTCGCCGAGCAGCGCGTCCAGATCGATGCCGGTCAGGTCGCCGACGACCACGGCGGTGGCCGTCGCGGGCCGCACATGCCGCTCGTAGAAGGCACGCACGGCCGCCGCGTCGATCTTGGCGACGGTCTCCTCGGTGCCCTGGCGCGGGCGCGACATGCGCGAGGCCGCCGGGAACAGCTCCTTGGAGAGTTCCTTGGCGGCGCGGCGGGACGGGTTGGCCAGCTCGTGCGGGATCTCGTCGAGGCGGTTGCGGACCAGCCGCTCCACCTCGCTGTCGGCGAACGCGGGCGCGCGCAGCGCGTCGGACAGCAGCCCGAGGCCCTTGGCCAGGCGGGAGGCCGGGACCTCCAGGCTCAGCCGGACGCCCGGATGGTCGGCGTGCGCGTCCAGCGTGGCGCCCGCCCGCTCCAGTTCGGCGGCGAACTCCTCGGCGGAGTGCCGGTCGGTGCCCTCGGAGAAGGCCCTCGCCATGATCGTGGCGACGCCGTCGAGACCGGCCGGCTCGGCGTCCAGGGGCGCGGCCAGCAGCACCTCGACGGCGACGACCTGCTGGCCGGGCCGGTGGCAGCGCAGGACGGTCAGGCCGTTGTCCAGCGTGCCGCGCTCGGGGGCCGGGAAGGCCCATGGCTTCGCCTCGCCCGCGCGGGGCTGCGGGTGGAACTCCATCGTGGCCAGCTCGGTCACTTGGCCGCCTCCTCGTTGTCGTCGTCGCCGGCTTCGACGGTGGCTTCGGACTCGGGGTCCTCGGGGACGTCCACGTCCTCGGTGTGCTCCGCGGACTCGGCGGAGAGCGGCTCGTAGACGAGCACCGCGCGGTTGTCCGGACGCAGCGTGGCCTGGGCGACCGCCTGGACCTCCGCGGCGGTCACCTCCAGGATGCGCCGCACGGCGGTGAGGGCGAGCTGCGGGTCACCGAACAGGACGGCGTACCGGCACAGTTCGTCGGCGCGGCCCGCGACCGTGCCGAGCCGGTCCAGCCACTCGCGCTCCAACTGCGCCTGGGCGCGTTCCATTTCCTCGGGTGTGGGGCCCTCCTCGGCGAACCGGGCCAGCTCCTCGTCGATGGCGGCCTCGATGACCGGCACCTCGACATCACCGGAGGTCTTCACGTCCAGCCAGCCCAGGGAGGGCGCGCCGGCCAGCCGCAGCAGGCCGAACCCGGCCGCCACCGCCGTACGGTCGCGCCGCACGAGCCGGTTGTACAGGCGGGAGGACTCGCCGCCGCCGAGCACCGTGAGCGCCAGATCGGCCGCGTCGCACGCGCGCGTACCGTCCTGCGGCAGCCGGTAGGCGGCCATCAGGGCGCGGGCCGGGACCTCCTCCACCACGACCTCGCGCAACTGCTCCCCGATGGTCTGAGGCAGCGAGCCGTCACGGGGGGCGGGCTTGCCGTCGTGGGAGGAGATCGAACCGAAGTACTTCTCGATCCAGGCGAGCGTCTGCCCCGGGTCGATGTCGCCGACCACGGAGAGTACGGCGTTGTTCGGCGCGTAGTAGGTGCGGAAGAACGTGCGCGCGTCTTCCAGGGTGGCCGCGTCCAGGTCCGTCATCGAGCCGATGGGCGTGTGGTGGTACGGGTGGCCCTCCGGGTAGGCGAGGGCGGTCAGCCGCTCGAAGGCCGTGCCGTAGGGCACGTTGTCGTAGCGCTGGCGGCGCTCGTTCTTGACGACGTCCCGCTGGTTCTCCATGGACTCGTCGTCGAGCGCGGCCAGCAGGGAGCCCATGCGGTCGGCCTCCAGCCACAGGGCCAGCTCCAGCTGGTGGGCGGGCATGGTCTCGAAGTAGTTGGTCCGCTCGAAGCTGGTGGTGCCGTTCAGCGACCCGCCGGCGCCCTGCACCAGCTCGAAGTGCCCGTTGCCCTGCACCTGGGCGGAGCCCTGGAACATCAGGTGCTCGAAGAGGTGAGCCAGACCGGTACGTCCCTTGACTTCGTGGCGGGAGCCGACGTCGTACCAGAGACAGACCGCCGCGACCGGGGTCAGGTGGTCCTCCGAAAGCACCACGCGCAGACCGTTGGCCAGGCGGTGCTCGGTCGCTGTCAGGCCCCCGGAGCCTGCCTCGGCTGTGGCCGTGTGACCCATGGGCATGTACGTCCCTTCGATCGCGGATGCGGTCGCGAAACCGCGGTTTTCCTGCCAGTCCTGCCACTGTATGCAAGCGTGCGCGCCCCGTGCGAAGTTCCCGCGGGACGTACGCCCACAGCGGATCGCGTAGCCTGCGGGGGTTGTGCCGCAGGGCGGTCCCCCGCGGCAGCCGCGGCGCCGGGGCGGGCCGCCGACACCGGGGCCCGGCCCGGGTTGTCGGTGTCGCGGTCCACAATGGTCCGCATCAGATCACGTTCACGCTTCCACACGAACGCCCCGTAGGCGAGCGACCGAAAACAGGAGGAGCCGGCAGCGATGGCCCGCCGCAGCACGAAGACCCCGCCGCCAGACGAACCGTTCGAGGAGAGAATCCTCGACATCGACGTCGTGGACGAGATGCAGGGCTCCTACCTTGAGTACGCGTACTCGGTCATCTACTCCCGTGCCCTGCCGGACGCCCGCGACGGCCTCAAGCCGGTGCACCGCCGCATCGTGTACCAGATGAACGAGATGGGCCTGCGCCCCGACCGCGGCTATGTGAAGTGCGCGCGTGTCGTCGGCGACGTCATGGGCAAGCTCCACCCGCACGGAGACGCGTCCATCTACGACGCCCTGGTGCGCATGGCCCAGCCCTTCTCGATGCGCGTCCCGCTGGTCGACGGGCACGGCAACTTCGGCTCGCTGGGCAACGACGACCCGCCGGCCGCCATGCGGTACACCGAATGCCGCATGGCCGAGGCCACCAGCCTGATGACCGACTCGATCGACGAGGACACGGTCGACTTCGCCCCGAACTACGACGGCCAGGAGCAGGAGCCGGCGGCCCTGCCCGCCGCGTTCCCGAACCTGCTGGTGAACGGCGCGTCGGGGATCGCGGTCGGCATGGCCACGAACATGCCGCCGCACAACCTCGGCGAGGTGATCGCGGCCGCCCGGCACCTGATCCGGCACCCGAACGCCGACCTGGACGCCCTGATCAGGCACGTGCCGGGCCCCGACCTGCCCACCGGCGGCCGGATCGTCGGCCTCTCCGGGATCCGCGACGCGTACGAGACCGGCCGGGGCACGTTCAAGATCCGTGCCACGGTGACGGTGGAGGCGGTGACCGCCCGCCGCAAGGGCCTCGTGGTCACGGAGCTGCCCTTCGCCGTGGGCCCGGAGAAGGTGATCGCCAAGATCAAGGATCTGGTCGGCTCGAAGCGGCTCCAGGGCATCGCCGACGTCAAGGACCTCACGGACCGGGAGCACGGCCTGCGCCTGGTCATCGAGATCAAGAACGGTTTCGTGCCCGAGGCGGTCCTGGAGCAGCTCTACAAGCTGACGCCGATGGAGGAGTCCTTCGGCATCAACAATGTGGCCCTGGTCGACGGCCAGCCCCTCACGCTGGGCCTGAAGGAACTCCTTGAGGTCTACCTCGACCACCGCTTCGACGTGGTGCGCCGCCGCTCCGAGTTCCGCCGCAGCAGGCGGCGCGACCGGCTGCACCTGGTGGAGGGCCTGCTCACCGCCCTGGTCGACATCGACGAGGTCATCCAGCTCATCCGCTCCAGCGAGAACAGCGCGCAGGCGAAGCAGCGGCTGATGGAGCGCTTCTCGCTTTCGGAGATCCAGACCCAGTACATCCTGGACACGCCCCTGCGCCGGCTGACCAAGTACGACCGGATCGAGCTGGAGGCGGAGAAGGAGCGGCTCAACGCGGAGATCGCGGAACTGACCCGGATCCTGGAGTCGGACGCCGAGCTGCGCAAGCTGGTCTCCGCCGAACTCGCCGCGGTCTCCAAGAAGTTCGCCACCCCGCGCCGCACGCTGCTGCTGGAGGCGGGCGCCGCCCCGGCCGCTCAGGTGGCGCTCCAGGTGGCCGACGACCCGTGCAGGGTGCTGCTGTCCTCGACCGGGCTGCTGGCCCGGACGACGAACGGCGAGCACTTCCTGGCGGACGCGGACGCCAAGCGCGCCAAGCACGATGTGATCGTCTCGGCGGTCCCGGCGACGGCGCGCGGCGAGGTGGGCGTGGTGACGTCGGCCGGGCGCCTGCTGCGGGTCAACGTGGTCGACCTGCCGCAGCTGCCGGAGACGGCGGCGCCGCCGAACCTCGCCGGAGGAGCGCCGATCGCGGAGTTCGTCACCCTGGAGGACGAGGAGACGGTGGTCTGTCTGACCACGCTCGACGAATCGTCGCCGGGCCTGGCGCTCGGCACCGAGCAGGGCGTGGTCAAGCGGGTGGTGCCCGACTACCCGTCCAACAAGGACGAGTTGGAGGTCATCGCGCTCAAGGAGGGCGACCGGATCGTCGGCGCGGTGGAGCTGCGCACCGGCGAGGAGGACCTGGTGTTCGTCACGGACGACGCGCAACTGCTGCGCTACCAGGCATCCCAGGTCCGCCCGCAGGGCCGCCCGGCGGGCGGCATGGCGGGCATCAAGCTCGCCGAGGGCGCCAGGGTGATCTCCTTCGGCGCCGTCGACCCGGCCGCTGACGCGGTGGTCTTCACAGTGGCGGGCTCGCGCGGCACGCTGGACGACTCGGTGCAGACGACCGCCAAGCTGACCCCGTTCGACCAGTACCCACGTAAGGGCCGGGCCACCGGCGGCGTGCGCTGCCACCGGTTCCTGAAGGGCGAGGACTGCCTGTCGCTGGCCTGGGCGGGCGCCGTCCCGGCGCTGGCCGCGCAGAAGAACGGCACACCGGTCGGCCTGCCGGAGCTGGACCCGCGCCGCGACGGCTCGGGCACGTCCCTGCCGAAGACGGTGTGGGTGGTGGCGGGCCCGGTCCACTAGACGGGGTCGACTGGACGGGGTCGACTCTAGACGGGGTCCTCGAACTCCTCGAAGGACTGGACGGACTCCTCGGAGAAGGGGATGGACCGCCCGGACGGCTGGACGGGCTCCCGGACCGAGTGGACAGACTCCCGAACCGGCTGGACGGGCTCCCGGACCGAGTGGACAGACTCCCGAACCGGCTGAACGGGCTCCCGGACCGAGTGGGCGAGCTCCTCGGCCGGCTCGGTCGGCTCGGCCGGCTCGGCCGGCTCCAGGAACGGCGGCTCCTCGGGGTCCGGTTCCCCGGCGGCCCGCCGCCCGGGGTCCTTCTCGTCCGGGGCCGTCACATAGCGCAGGACGCCCCACATGCCGTGCTCATCGGCGTGTGGGGCGTCGCTCTCGCAGGCCCTCAGCTCCCTGTCGAGGGCGTCGGTGTCGATGCCGGAGCCGATGAGGACGAGCTGGGTCAGCCGCTCCCCGGCCGCCGCCCACGGCTCGGGGTAGAAGCGCAGGAACCGGCCTACGGCGTGCACGGCGTACCGGTTGAGGCTGTCGTACCCCCCGAAATCTACGTACCCCTTGATCCGGTACAGCCCCTCGGGCCGACTGTCGAGGAACCGCATCAACCGGCGCGGGTCCAGGGCGGCTTCGGAGACGAAGGACAGACTGTCGTAGCCGGTGTGCAGATGGCCGGCATGCCCGTCCTCACCGTGCTTGCCGTTCTCGCCGTGCTTGCCGTTCTCGCCGTGCTCGTGCAGGTCGTCGAAGGAAAGCTGCCCGACGCGCTCCTCGGCCGGCCTGCAGTCGAAGAGGAACTCCGGGTCGATGCGGCCGTAGGCGGCGGGCACGACGGCGGCGCGGTCGGTGAGCGAGCCGACGAGGCCGAGCACCCGCGCGCCGTCCTCGGCCCGGTCGAGCTTGTTGACCACGACCAGGTCGGCAAGGGCGAGGTGCCGGTCGATCTCCGGGTGCCGGGCACGGGTCGCGTCGAACTCGGCGGCGTCGACCACCTCGACCAGCCCGCCGTAGACAATCCCCGGATGCTCGCTGGCGAGCACCATCCGGACGAGTTCCTGGGGTTCGGCGAGCCCGCTGGCCTCGATGACGATGACGTCGATCCCCGTGGCCGGTGCGGCGAGCCGGGCCAGGTACTCGTCGAGTTCGCTCGCGTCGACGGCGCAGCACAGGCATCCGTTGCCCAGCGAGACCGTGGAGTCGCCGAGCGCGCCGGCCACGGCCATCGCGTCGATCTCGACGGCACCGAAGTCGTTGACGATCGCCCCGATGCGGCTGCCGCCGCTGCGGTGGAGCAGGTGGTTGAGGAGCGTGGTCTTCCCGGAGCCCAGGAATCCGGCGAGTACGACGACCGGGATCTGCTGCGCACTGCGGCGGTGCCCCACTGTGCGACCTCTCTCACGCGAACGTGTGCACCGGGCTCACGGCCCGGCGCACGGACGGGGATGGAATGCCGACCAGGATACGAGCAGGGAGAACCCACGATGTGAACGATTGTCAGCAGCCGCTGCGGGGCAGACGATCTGCAGGCGTCGGAGTGTGCGACCCTCGCTTCCCTCCGTGCGCCGCCTCTCCGCCTCCCCGCCGATCAGAGCCGCTCGGCACACTCTGGGAGACGGCTAGCGCCGCCCACCGCTCGCCGGTCCCCTCCAGTCGACCCACACCCCGACGACCGGCGGACGGCCGCCTGAAATCGGGGGTTGACATGGCCACACAGAAGACGGGGAACTGGGGGCCGGGCTCAGTCGCCGCGGTCCTCGCACTTTCGATCACCGGGACCGTGGCGTCCCTCCTGGCGTACCGCCGCGCCCTGGAGACGCTCGCGCGCACGAACGCCGAGATCCTGCGGCGGCTGGACGCGCTGGACGACCAGCGCCGGCAGGCGTCTCGGCGCGCGGACCGCATCGAGTACCAGCGCGATCACCGGCAGCTCCTGCTCGCGGCGATGAAGGACCAGGACCTGCTTCCCGTGCTCGACGCCTACGAGGGCGACGTGCCGCCACGGGTGCAGAAGCAGTACCTCTTCGCCAACGCCCTGTACGTGCACGCCCTGCACGGTTACCAGATCGGCCTGCTCACCCGGGCCGAACTGCGCGGCTACGTCCGCGTGCTGTTCCAGAGCCCGACGGCCCGCGCCTACTGGGAGGCCACGCGCCACCACCGGGCGAGCCTGCGGGACGGCTCGGAGGAGGCCGAGATCGGCAAGATGACCGACGAGTTGCTGGCGGAGCTGGACGAGGCCGATACGGACGAGTGGTGGGTGGTGGGCGACCGTCCCGCCGAGGAGTGAGGCCCGCGAGAAGGCGGGGTTCTACAAAGAGGCGAGGACTCCACAAGAAGACGGGGGCTCCACAAGAAGACGGGGTCTTCGCAAGACGGCTGGGACTCGACCGCAAGACGGGGGCTCCACAGGGACGAGTGAGGCCCGCAAAATCGAATCACTCGCTCAGACACACACGTCCCGGCCCCAAGCGCGATCTCCGCAGGCTAGGTTGTCCCCGCCTGCCACGTGCACACCCACCGTCCCAGCAGGCCCAGACGTCGTTGCCGTCCGGACACACCCATGCCCCGGCACCCGGCACGAGGACAGCCCATGACCGATTCAAGCAAGGACCGGGATCGACTTGAAGATCGTGCGCCGCATTGGTGCGTCACCTCGCGAAAGAGGGAGCGTTAACGGGCAGACCTGCCCGGACATCTTTGAACTGCAGGACGGGAACTTCGCGGTGATCGGTACGGACCGGACCGAGGCACTCGACCCCGAGCTGCCGTCGGACGCCGCACGCGCCGACTACGAACGGATCGTGGTGATCAGCCGCGAGACGCTGGTGCGCGCGAAGGCCGACATTCCGGACGTCTAGGGACTGCCATCCGGTCACGGGGAACGCGCCGCCGTGGCGAGCGCACCGTGATCCGCGGACGAACCGCGCCCCGCGGGGGCCCAGCTCGATGCGCCTTCGGCAGCGGGCTGGGCTTTCCTCAGACCATCGCCGGGACCGCCGCGGGCGGGGGCGGCCCGACATAGCGGGCCACCGGCCGAATGATCTTCGAGTCGGCCGCCTGTTCCAGGACGTTGGCGCTCCAGCCGACCACGCGCGCCGCCGCGAACGTGGGCGTGAACATCTCGCGTGGCACTCCGCACAGCTCCATGACGACGCCCGCGTAGAACTCGACGTTGGTGTGCAGCTCGCGGCCGGGCTTCAGCTCGGCGAGGATCGCCTCGACCCGGCGCTCGACCTCGACGGCGAAGGCGACGCGCGGGCCGCCGAAGCCCTCGGCGATCTCACGGAGCATCCGCGAACGAGGGTCCTCCGTACGGTAGATCGCGTGGCCGAAGCCCATGACGCGGTCACCGGCCAGGACGCGCTCACGGATCCAGCCGTCGATCCGGTCGGGGGTGCCGATCGCGTCCAGGGTGTCCAGGGCACGGCTGGGCGCACCGCCGTGCAGCGGCCCGGACAGCGCCCCCAGAGCACCTACGAGGCATGCCGCCACATCGGCGCCGGTGGACGCGACGACCCGCGCGGTGAAGGTTGACGCATTGAATCCATGATCAATGGTTGAGATCAGGTATTGCTCGACCGCTCGGGCCCGCCGCGTGTCCGGTTCCTCACCGGTCACCATGTACAGGTAGTTGGCCGCGTACGAGAGGTCCTCGCGCGGCTCCACCGGCTCCTGCCCCCGTCCGAGCCGGTACAGCGCGGCGAGCAGGGTCGGTACAGCCGCGCAGGCGGCGACGGCGTCCGCGCGGCGCCGGTCGGCGTCGATGTCGTACACGGGCCGGAAGCCCTTGGCCGCGCCGAGCAGCGACAGCGCGGTGCGCGCCCCGGCCAGCGGGCCCGAGGCGCGGCTCGCGGCGGCGACGGCGGGCAGGGCGGCGCGGACCTCTGCGGGCAGCCGGCGCAGCGCGGCGGTTTCGGCGAGGAAGGCAGCGCGGCGCTCCGCGACGGGGAGTTCACCGTACGCGAGGAGGTGCCAGACGTCTTCGAAGCCGCGGGTCCGCGCGAGTTCGACGGCCGAGTACTGGCGGTAGTGGTAGAAGCCCTCGGCCCCCCGGACGTCGCCGATCTCGGTCTCGGCGACGACAACACCCGCGAGTCCGCGCGGCACGTCGACAAGGGTGGATGCGGACCTGTTGATGGACATGTTTTCCTCCCTGGACTTGATCAAACTGTCCATGATTGACTATTCCTCTGTCAATATTGATCCGATCAATACTCGTCCAAAGTTCAGTCCATATGCCACCAAGGCGACTACGGTGACCCCCATGCGCGATCAAGAACCCGCTCCCCGCGGCCCCGAGCGGAGGCTGAGCACCAGGGAGACCGCCGAACTGCTCGGCGTGAAGCCGGAGACCGTGTACGCGTACGTGAGCCGCGGTCAGCTCAGCAGCATGCGCGAACCCGGCGGTCGCGGCAGCACCTTCGACGCCGTGGAGGTGACCGCCCTCGCCCGGCGCCACAGACGGGAGAGCCAGGCCGGCCAGACCGCCGCCGGAGAGCTGTCCGTCCACACCCGCATCACGCTGATCGACGGGGACCGGTACTACTTCCGCGGCGTCGACGCCGCGGAACTCGCCGCGCGCCACTCCTACGAGGAGGTCGCCGACTGGCTGTGGACCGGGCGGCTGAGCCCCGGCGTCACATTCACCGCGCCCGAGGCCACGGCGGCCGTCGCCAGCCGGGCGGTGACCGCCCTGCCCGAGCACACCGAGCCCACCGACCGGCTGCGGGTCGCGGCGGTCGCCGCGGCGACCGAGGACCCACTGCGCTTCGACCTGTCCGAGGAGGCCGTGCTCGCGACGGCGCGGATCCTCATCCCGACCCTCGTCGCCGCTCTGCCGCCCCACCCGCACGCCCGAGAGGCCGGCCCGCTCGCCCTGCGCCTGTGGGGCCGGCTGACCGGCCGTGAGCCCGACGAGGCGTCACTGCGCGCCCTGGACACGGCACTTGCCCTGCTGGTCGATCACGACCTGGCCGCCTCGACGCTCGCGGTGCGGGTCGCCGCCTCGGCGCGGGCCCACGTCTATGCGGCCGTCTCGGCCGGACTGGGCGTGATCGAGGGCCCGTTGCACGGCGCGGCAAGCGGGCTGGCCCACCGGCTGCTGCTCGACGTGCTGGACGAGGGCAGCGCCGTTCCGGTGATCGCGGCCGAGCTCCGCGCCGGCCGCCGCATCCCCGGACTCGGCCACCGGCTCTACCCGGGCCAGGACCCACGCGCGCGTGCCCTGTTCGCGCTCCTGGAGCACGTCCCGCGCGCGGAACCCGCCCTCCTCGCGGCTCGCGACATCGTCGCGACCACGGCCCGGCACAGCCCGCTGCACGCCAATGTGGACCTGGCCCTCGCGGTACTCACCGTCGCCTGCGGCATGCCCGCGACGGCGGGCGAGACGGTCTTCGCCGTCGCCCGGACGGCGGGCTGGATCGCGCATGCCCTGGAGGAGTACGGCGAGCGCCCGCTGCGGATGCGCCCCAGCGGCCACTACGTGGGCCCGAGGCCCCCGCAGCCGCTGCCGGATCAGGACATGAACGGGCAACGGCGGGGCCGGAAGTCACCCCGGGCAAAGTCAGGTTAGGCTCACCTCTGTGAGTAGGTGCGCAACCGTCTCCCGGAGCCTCGACGAGCCCGTCTCCGGTACGGCGGCCACGGCGACGACATGGCTGCTGCTGGAACAGCCCGGTCCTTGGGGTGTCAAGGCACTCACGTCGAGCCATCTGGACCGCGCGCTCGGCCGCGCCCTGGAGGCCGCCGCCGACGGCACCGGCGTACGGATCGCGCTCGTCCGGCGACCCGGGCGCCACGCCGATCCCGGCACCTCCGCCGAGCGCCAGGTGTACGCGGCCCACACCGTTCCCGGAACGGTGTGGCTGCGCGCCGCCACGATCCGCGACCCGCGCACCCTCCTCGACCTCGACTACGGCGCGCTCGGCTCGGGCGACCACCGCACGTTCGACGCGGCGCTCGGCGGTCGCGCGCACGAGGCCGGCCCGCTCGCGCTCGTCTGCACCAACGGCAAACGCGACCGCTGCTGCGCGCTGCTCGGCCGCCCCCTCGCGACCGAACTCACCGCCTCCGGCGTACCGGGCGTGTGGGAGGTCACCCATTTGGGTGGACATCGCTTCTCGCCGACGGTGCTCGTCCTGCCGTACGGCTACTCGTACGGCAGGGCCGAGGCGCACACGGTCAAGGAGGTCCTGCAGAGCGTCCAGGAGGGGCGGATCGTCGTCCAGGGGTGCCGCGGGAACTCGGCCTGGGGCAGGCCCGGTCAGGCGGCCGAACTGGCCGTGCGCACGGCGGCGGACGAGTACGCGGCGGACACGCTGAGCGTCCTGCGCACCGACGGCGCGGCGCCCCGCTGGGCGGTGACCGTGGCCCATGCCGACGGCCGCCGCTGGCGCGTCATCGTGGCCCAGGGCGCCTCGCTGCCGCCGCGCCCGGAGAGCTGCGGCGCCTCGGTGCTGGGCACGCCGGCGCGGATGGACGTGGTGTCCGTGCGCCAACTGACGGCCGCGGCCGTGACGGCGGCGTCCCCGACGGGCTGACCCCGTCGTCCGCCGAGCCTGCCCGTTCGCCCAAGAGCCGCGCCGTTCCACCGAGAAGCGACCGACCCCGTTCCGCCGAGGACCGGCCACCCCCGTTCCCCAACAGTCAGTCAACAGATCCGTGCCACACCTCCTACGGCTCGATCCGCCCGCCCACGTACCGTCATGGACATGCACCCCACTCCGCCCGCACGCCGTCTGCGTCTCGGTCTGCCGCGGCGGGTGTTCTCCCAGGTCCTGCTGATGCAGGTGACGATCGCCGCGGGAGTCGCGGTGCTCGCCACCGGGCTGTTCCTGGCCCCGTTGAGCAGGCAGCTCGACCAGGAGGCGATGCGCCGCGCGCTGGCGATCGCGGAGACCACGGCGCAGGATCCGCAGATGGCCGCGGGCGTCCAGCACACAGAGCCGTCCGTCGACGGCCCGGTGCAGGTGGCGGCCGAGCGGATCCGGCACGCCACGAACGCCGAGTACATCGTGGTGATGGACCTGCGCGGCGTGCGCTGGTCGCACACGACGCGCTCGGAGATCGGCGGCCTCGTCTCCACCGATCCGAGCGCGGCCCTGGCCGGACGTCAGGTCATGGAGATCGACAACGGCACCCTGGGCCGCTCCGCGCGCGGCAAGGTGCCGCTGTACGACGCCGACCACCGGATCATCGGGGCGGTCTCGGTGGGCATCGCGTACGACAGCGTGCGGGCCCGGCTGCTCAGCGCGATCCCGGGGCTGTTCGCCCACGCCGGCGGCGCCCTCGCGGTCGGTGCCCTGGCCGCCTGGCTGATCTCCCGGCGGGTGCAGCGGCAGACCCGGGACCTGGCCTTCTCCGACATCTCGGCCCTGCTCGCGGAACGGGAGGCGATGCTGCACGGGATCCGGGAGGGCGTCGTCGCCCTGGACCGCACCGGCCGCATACGGCTGCTCAACGACGAGGCGCGGCGCCTGCTCGGCATCGGCGACGAGGCCGTCGGGCAGACCCCGGACGAGGCGCTGGGCGAGGGAGGACGGACGACCGACGTCCTGGCGGGCCGGGTGACCGGCACCGATCTGCTCACCGTGCGCGGCCGGCGGGTGCTGGTCGCCAACCGGATGCCCACCGGCGACGGCGGTGCGGTGGCCACCCTGCGCGACCGCACCGAGCTGGAGCAACTCGGCCGCGAACTCGACTCCACGCGGGGCCTGATCGACGCCCTGCGCGCCCAGGACCACGAGCACGCCAACCGCATGCACACCCTGCTCGGTCTGCTCGAACTGGAGATGTACGACGACGCGGCGGAGTTCGTCGGAGAGGTCGTCGGCGACCACCGGGTCACCGCGGAGCAGGTCACCGAGAAGATCCAGGACCCGCTGCTCGCGGCCCTGCTGGTCGGCAAGGCGACGGTCGCGGCCGAGCGCGGGGTCGCCCTGTGGGTCTCGGACCGTACCCGGCTCCCGGACCGGCTGATCGAACCCAGGGGCCTGGTCACGGTCGTGGGCAACCTGATCGACAACGCCCTCGACGCCGTCGCCGGAACCCCGCACGCGCGCGTGGAGGTCGAATTGCGCGCCGAGGGGCGCACGGCCGTGCTCAGGGTGCGCGACACGGGACCCGGCGTGCCGGTGGAGCAGCGCGCACTGGTCTTCACCGAGGGCTGGTCCACCAAGGAGCCGCCCGCGCACGGCAAACGCGGCCTCGGGCTGTCCCTGGTGCGCCGGTTCGCCGAGCGGCAGGGCGGGAGCGCGACGGTGGGCGAAGCGGGCGGCGGGGGCGCGGAGTTCACGGTCGTACTGCCCGAGGCCCTGACCGAGCCGGAACTGGAAACGGGGCCGGAAACGGGGCCGGAGCGGGGGCTGGAACCGGCGCTGACGGCGCCCGTGGAGACCGTCGCCGAGGAGGATGCCCCATGATCGAGGTCCAGGTCGTGGACGACGACGCCTGGGTCGCCCGGGTGGACGCCGCCTAGAAACCGTTCGCCTTGGCCGGACTGCGCGCCCGCCCGGAGGCGTACGCTCGGCTGCGCCGCACCTTGGACAGCGACCGGGAGGCCGAACAGGCCGAGGTGGACCGGATCTTCGGGGTGCTGTCGGCGCCGTCAAGGCCGGGGCTGCCCAAGGGGCGCTCCCCCACCACCGCCGAACTGGTACGCCAGTGCCTGATGAACGCCGTGGGCTCGTTGTCGGCCCAGGAGATCGCCGAGCGGACCGGGGTGAGCCGACGTCAGCCCGCCGACCGCGCGGCCTTCTCGACGAACACCGTCGTGTAGGTCTTGCCGAGGTCGACCTCGGCGTTCTTGATGTTGGGGTTGAACGACTTGAGGACCTTCTCGACGGTCTCCGGGCCCTTCTCCGGCATCACGCCGTCGTCGGTGAACATCGGCAGCGTGCTCTTGATCGCCTCCGCGTACAGGGTCTTGTCGCCCTGTGAGTAGTCGGCGGGCATCTGGGCCGCGATCTCGTCGGCGCCGTGCGTGGACATCCACGTGAGCGTCTTGACGAATGCATTGACCAGCTTCTGGACGGTGTCCTTGTGGCTGTTCACCCAGTCCGTCTGCATGTACAGACTTGACGACGGGTACGGGCCGCCGAGCGCCTCCTGCGAGCCCTCCGGGGTGCGCATGTCGAGGAGGATCTCGCCGGCCTTCTTGTCCAGGATCGTCGTCACAGTCGGGTCGGTCGTCATGCCACCGTCGATGGAACCCTGTTCCAGCGCGGAGATGAACGTCGGGCCGGCGCCCACCGCGACGGGCGTGAACTCGTGGACGTCCACTCCGTTCTTGACGGCCAGGTACTTGGTGAGGAAGTCGGTCGAGGAACCGAGTCCGGTGACGCCGAGCTTCCTGCCCTTGAAGTCCTTGGGCGAGGTGATGAGGCCGGCCGCCTTGTGGGAGACGACCTCCACCTCGCCGGGTGCGTGCGAGAACTGCACGACGGACTCGACGGACTTGCCCTTCACCTGGAGGTCGAGTGTGTGGTCGTAGAAGCCGACCGTCCCCTGGACCTGGCCGGCCACGAGCGCGGTCTCCGCCTGGACACCCGCGGGCTCGCTCAGGAGTTGGACGTTCAGGCCCTCGGCGTCGAAGTGGCCGAGCCGCTGGGTGAGCATCGCGGGCAGGTAGATGACCTTGTCCAGGCCACCGACCATGATCTTGACCTGCTCCCCCTTGCCGCCCCCTCCGCCACCGCTGTCGGCGGACGGGCCGGCCGCCTCGTCGGCACAGGCGGTGAGCGAGGAGAGGGCGAGCAGGCCGGCGGCGGAAAGCGCCGCGAGTCTGGCGGTCTTGCGCATGGCGGTTCACGTCCTTGTGAGAATGCGGTGCGGGGAAGGGGGGGGTGGCTTCGGGGCGTCAGTGCTCGGAGTCGGCCGACTTCCAGCGGAAGACGCGCCGTTCGGCAAAGGTCAGCAGCCCCTCGGCGACGAGCGCGACGACGGCGAGGATGACCATCGCGGCATACACACCGGCCGAGTTGAAGGTGCCCTGGGACTGCGCGACGAGCAGGCCGATGCCCTTGGTGGCGCCGATGTACTCGCCGACGATGGCACCGATCAGGGCGAAGCCGAAGCTGACGTGGAGGCTGGTGAAGATCCACGAGGTGGCCGAAGGGATGACGACCTGAAGGGTCACCCTCCGGTCGCCGGCGCCCAGGATGCGGGCGTTGGCGACCAGGTTGCGGTCGACCTCCCGGGCGCCCTGGAAGGCGTTGAAGAAGACCGGGAAGAAGACGAGCACCACGGCGGACGCGACCTTGGAGGCGGGGCCGAGGCCGAACCAGATCACGAAGATCGGGGCGAGGACGATCCTGGGTATCGAGTTGAGAACCTTGATGTATGGACCAAGGACATCGGCGAGGAAGGCGATCCGTCCGAGCGCGATACCGAGGACGACACCGGCGACCACACCGATGGCCCAGCCCAGCAGCGCCTCGTACAGCGTGTACCAGATCTGTTCGCCCAGTGAGCCGAGCGCCGTCCCGTGGGTGACCCAGGTGGAGATCTGGTCCCAGATCTTGGACGGCATCGAGAAGTTGAACGGATCGATGACCTTCGCCCGGGAGAGCCATTCCCACAGGCCGAGCACGGCGAGCAGGAGCAGCGCCCGACCCGCCATGACGACGGTCTTGCGTCTGCGGGCGGCCTTGGCCCGGCTCTGTGTGCGGTCCGTGGTCTTGCCCGTGTCGACGGCTGGGGTGCCGAGAACGTCATCCGACATGGGCCGCACCCCTCTCGCGGGTGATACGGACCTCTTCGCCGAGGGACTCCCAGATCTCGCGGTAGATCTCGATGAACCGCGGTTCCAGGCGCACCGATTCGACCTTGCGCGGCCGGGGCAGGTCGATGTCGAAGATCTGCTTCACAGTCGCCGGCCCTGCGGTCATCACGACGACCCTGTCGGCCAGCGCGATGGACTCCTCCAGGTCGTGGGTGACGAAGACGACCGAGGCGCCCGTGCCCTCCCACAGCTCCAGGAGTTCGTCCGACATCAGCGCCCGGGTCTGCACGTCGAGCGCCGAGAACGGCTCGTCCATGAGCAGGATCTCGGGGTCGTTGACGAAGGTCGCGGCGAGCGCGACGCGCTTGCGCTGGCCGCCGGAGAGCTGGTGCGGGTAGCGGTCCTCGAAGGCGGCGAGACCGACCCGGGCCAGCCACTCACGGGCCTTCTGCCTGGCCTCGGCCTTCGGTACGCCGCGGAAGCGGGGGCCCGCCATGACGTTGGACAGGACCGTCCGCCAGGGGAAGGTCGCGTCCTGCTGAAAGACGAAGCCGACCTTGTCGCCTACGCCGGCGACCGGCTCTCCGGCCACCAGCACATCGCCCTCTGTGGGCTCCTCCAGGCCGCTGACCAAGGTCAGCGTGGTGGACTTGCCGCAGCCGGTCGGGCCGACGACGGCAACGAACTCACCGCGCCTGACGGTGAGGTCCAGACCCCGGACAGCCGTGTGCAGACCCCCTGACGGGGTCCTGAAGGTCTTGCTCGCGCCCCGCAGCTCGACGGCAGGGCTGGTGTCTGCGCTCATGTTCCGGGACCGTAGGTGTGGTCCCTGCCACAGCAGCAGTCTTCTGAGCGCAAGCCGTTCTTTTGCTCGCAAGAGCCTTTTGTGCTCGTTCTGCTCGCGCTACAACTGCGGAGCCGAAACACGGGCTTGACGCTCGCCTGGCCTTGAGGAAATGAGGCCCCATGATTGACGTCCTGGTGGTGGACGACGACTTCCGTGTCGCCGAGATCAACGCCAAGTACGTGGGGAAGGTTCCCGGCTTCCGGGTGACCGCCCGCGCGCACAGTGCCGCCCAGGCCCTGGCCGCCGTGGAACGCGGAGCCATCGACCTGGTCCTGCTCGACCACTATCTGCCCGACCAGACCGGGCTGGAACTGGTCCACCGGATGCAGGAACAGAGCCATGGCATCGATGTCATCATGATCACCGCGGCCAGTGACGTCACGACGGTGCAGCGGGCGATGCGCCTGGGCGCGCTGCACTATCTGGTCAAGCCGTTCACGTTCACCGCGCTGCGCACCCGCCTGGACTCGTACGCCGCCCTGCGCCGCACCGTCGACCGGGTCGGCGGGCGGGGCCTGACGGGCCAGGAGCAGGTGGACCGGATCTTCGGCGCCTTGCGCACCGCGCCCAGGGCGAGTTCGCCCGGCCTGCCGAGCGGCCACTCGGAGCCCACCACCGACCTCATCTGCGGTGTGCTGCACCGCGCGGACCATCCGCTCTCCGCGCACGAGGTGGCCGCCGAGACGGGCCTGAGCCGCTCCACCGCCCAGCGCTATCTGCGCCATCTGGAACAGGCGGGCCGGCTGCGCCTGTCCCTGAAGTACGGCGACACGGGACGGCCCGAGCACCGGTACGCCTGGGTCACACCGTGACGTCCCCCGCCCCCGCGCCGTAACGGTTCGCCGTACGGAACACGGAGGACGGCCCCTACACCGCTCCCGCCCCGGTCAGCGACCGCACCTCGGTCTCCGCGTGCTTGGCCTCGTCCGGGACCTCGTCCGAGGTGACGGTGCCGAGCCAGCCCGCGACGAAGCCCAGCGGGATGGAGACGATGCCCGGGTTCTCCAGCGGAAAGTACTGGAAGTCCACGGCGGGGAAGAGCGACCCGGGACTTCCCGACACCACCGGAGACAGCACGACCAGCCCCAACGCGGGTACCAGCCCGCCGTATACGGCCCACACCGCGCCGCGTGTCGTGAAGCCGCGCCAGAACAGCGAGTACAGCAGCACCGGCAGGTTCGCCGACGCGGCCACGGCGAAGGCGAGGCCCACCAGGAAGGCCACGTTGAGGTCGCGGGCCAGCAGGCCGAGCGCGATCGCGATCACACCGATGCCGACCGCCGCCACCCGCGCCACGGTGACTTCACTGCGCGCCGCGCCACGCCCCCGCCGCAGCGAGGCATACAGGTCGTGGGCCACGGACGCCGAAGAGGCCAACGTGATCCCGGCGACCACCGCAAGGATCGTGGCGAAGGCGACGGCCGCCACAATCGCGAACAGCGCTGCCCCACCGGTGGAGTCCGCCCCGCCGCCCAGGTCGAGGGCGAGCAGCGGAACCGCCGTGTTCCCCGCCGCGTTCGAGTCGCGCACAGCCTCCGGCCCGACGATCGCGGCCGCCCCGAACCCGAGGACGAACGTCATCAGATAGAAGCCACCGATCAGCCCGATCGACCACACCACCGAGCGGCGTGCCGCCCGCGCGGTCGGCACGGTGTAGAAGCGGGACAGGATGTGCGGCAGACCGGCCGTGCCCAGGACCAGTGCGAGCCCCAGGCTGATGAAGTCGAACCGGGCGGTCCAGCCCCCGCCGTACTTCAGGCCCGGCGCCAAAAACGCGTCCCCGTGCCCGCTGCGCTCCGCGGCCGTGAGCAGCAGCCGGTCGAGATCGCCGTGAAAGCGCAGCAGCACCAGCACGGTCAGCGCGATGGTCCCGCCGAGCAGCAGGACCGCCTTCACGATCTGAATCCAGGTCGTGGCCCGCATCCCTCCCAACGACACATAGATCACCATGAGCGCGCCGACGCCGATCACCGTCCACGCCTGCGCCGCCGCGCCCGTCCGCCCGAGCAGCAGCGCGACCAGGCTGCCCGCCCCCACCATTTGCGCCACCAAGTACAGAACGGAGACGGTGACCGAGGAAGTTCCCGCGGCGATCCGTACCGGTCGCTCGTTCATCCGCGCGGCCACCACGTCGGCCAGCGTGAACCGCCCGCAGTTACGGACCAGTTCGGCGACCAGGAAGAGCACCACCAGCCATGCGACGAGAAAGCCCACGGCGTACAGCAGCCCGTCGTAGCCGAACAGCGCGACGAGCCCGGAGATGCCCAGGAACGATGCGGCCGACATGTAGTCCCCCGCAATGGCAAAACCGTTCTCCATCGGTGAGAAGAGCCGCCCGCCGACGTAGAACTCCTCCGCGGAACCGTGCCGCCTGCGGCTCACCCAGGTCGTGATCCCCAGGGTGACCGCCACGAACGCGCTGAACAGCACAAGCGCCAGCGTCTGATGCTGCCCCGTCACGACGCACCGCCCTCCACGCTGCGCGCCAACTCCTGTGTGTTCCACCGCAGTTCGAGCGCCAACCGGTCCCTACGCAGCCGCGCGTGCCGCGCATAGGCCCAGGTGAGCAGGAAGGTGGTCAGGAACTGTCCCAGTCCGGCAAGCATGGCCACGTTCAGCGCACCGGCCACGGGCCTGGCCATGAATCCGGGCGCGGTCGTCGCGGTGATCACATAGCCCACGTACCAGGCGAAGAAGGTGGCGACACCGGGCACCACGAACCTGCGGTACCTGCTGCGCACTTCCTGGAAGGCCGCGCTGCGCTGCACCTCCAGATAGACGTCACGGGTGCGAACGGCCGCCGCGTCCTTCCCGTCCGGCGCCGCAGGCACACAGGGCGCGGGTACGCCCATACCGTCCGACTCGCCCCAGCCGGAGGCCAGCGCGTCGTACCAGGGATCGTCGTACCTCACCTCGTGGGACGCCGTGCGTGCCACTTCGTGGTTCTCGGCCGAACTCTCTGGACCGCCCCTGTCGCCGCCGGGACGACCGTTGCTTGACTGCATGCCCAAGGATGGACAGAACGGGAAGATCCCCGACTCTTCTTCTCTCCGCTCTTCACCCCATCAGGTGACTTAGAGCTGCGAACAGAGTGGGAGTCCGATCAGCGTGCGGCGTCTGGTGCGTGCGATCGCAAGGCGCCGGAAGGCCCTCGTAGCGGAGCTACTAGGGCGTTTCGGCAACGCCGCGAGCGTGCGTGCCAGGCGTCGCACGCCGGGCGCCCATTCTGTTCGCAGTTCTTAGTCCGCCGATGGTCGCACCAGCCCCTTCCCGTACGCGTAACGCACCGCCTGGGCACGGTCCTTGACCCCGGTCTTGGCGAAGAGATTGTTGATGTGGGTCTTCACTGTTGCGGTGGAGACCTGCAGTCTGCGGGCGATCTCCTGGTTGCTGAGTCCCTCCGCGATCAGCACCAGGACCTCGGTCTCCCGGGCGGTCAACCCGTCGGGCGCCTCGGCGCGCACCGGCTGCGGCTCCGGCTCCGACAGCCGCTCCAGCAATCGCCGTTGGACACTCGGCGACAGACCCGCGTCCCCGGACAGCACGCTCTCCACCGCGCGTACGATCTCGTCGCCGCCCGCGTCCTTGGTGAGGTAGCCCCGTGCCCCCGCTCGTAGCGCGGGGAACAGTGACTCGTCGTCCCCGAAGGTGGTGAGCACCACGACCTGGGTCCCCGGGTGCTCCGCCCGGATGCGGCGGGTGGCCTCCACCCCGTCGCAGCGCGGCATCCGCAGATCCATCAGCACCACATCCGGCGCGAGTTCGGCGACCGCCCTGACCGCCTCCTCCCCGTCGCCTGCCGCACCGACGACCTCGATGCCCGGCAGGAGTCCGAGCAGCATCACAATGCCTTCGCGGACGACGGTCTGATCGTCGACCACGACCACCCGCGCGGGCTTCCTTCCCGTCTCCTCGGTCATACGGGCACCTTCAACGTCACCGCGAACCCCTCCTTGTCGGGCCCGGCCTCCAGCGAGCCGCCCAGCAGTTCGGCGCGCTCCCGCATTCCCAGCAGACCGTACCCGCCGCCGGCCTTCGTGAGTTCGCCCGGCGTACCGCCCGAATCTCTGACGTCCAGCCTCACCTCGTGCTCGCCGTACTCCAGCAGCACACGGACCTTGGCCCCGTGCGCGTGCTTGCGGGCGTTCGTCAGCGCCTCCTGCGCGACCCGGCGCACAGCCTGTGCCGCTTCGACGGACAGCGGTCTGCGATCACCCGTCACGGTGACCTCGGCCCCATCGCTCCCTCTGACCAGATCGCTCAGGAAGTCCTCCAGCGGGGTCATCTCGCCACGCAGCGCGGACAGCGCCTGCCGGGTCTCCGCGAGCCCGTCCCGGGCCATGCCGCGCGCCGCCACCACCCGATCGAGGATCTGCTCCCGGTCCGCGTCCCGTTCGATCAGCAACCGGGCCGCCTCCAGGTGCACGAGCTGGGCCGAGAGGCTGTGCGCGAGGACGTCGTGGATCTCCCGGGCGATCCTGGCCCGCTCCGCGAGCGCCGCGGACTCTGCCTCGGCGGCCCGGGCGGCCCGCTCCTGCGCGAGCAGACGCTGGGCGCCGCCGCGTGCCTCGGCGTCCAGACGCATGACGTATCCCGCGAGAGCCATGCCCGTCACGACGGCGGCGGTGGTCAGCCAGACGCCGTTGTTGATCACAGAGAACGAGGCGAGGGCGACCGCGGCAACGGGCAGCGCCCCGCCGAGCGGGAGCCGCTCCAGCGCCACGATGGCGCAGCCGCACCACACGACGAGCGCCGGCCCCTGGAACCCCGTGGCCTGGGCGAGGGCAGCCATGCCCAGGAGCAGAGCGATCAACACGAGGGACGGCCACAGCCGGTGGTCGTAGGTGGTGCGGTAGAAGCCCCAGGACAGGACCACGGTGAGGAGGATCCCGGCCACCGTCGCGACCGTGCCCCAGCCGTGGATGTGGTTGGCGGCGAAGGCGCCCCATGCCAGCACGCCGATCCCCACCATTCGCGCCGACCAGGCGAGCAGACGCCTCGGTCGAGTGATCCCTTCGCGGCCGAGTGCCTCCCGGGAGGGCCAGCGTGTCCAGCCGTTCTCCGTCACACGCCCTCCTTTCACGCCGACCGGCGCATGGCGTCACCGTACGCCGTGGCACGGTCGGCCGCCGTGGTGAGGGACTGCGCTCGCCAGACCAGGATTCCGGAGCGGACGACGAGAGTGCCCGCGAACGCAAGGAGCAGGGCCGAGCTGTCCTGATGGATGCCCAGCGCCGCGCCGAGGCCGAAGAGTCCGACGCGCAGCGCGATGCCGGCCACCCAGACGGCCACGCTCGCCTTGGTGCTCTTCGTCCAGACGACTCCGTCCGACTCCGTCCACACCCGTGTCGTCCAGGCCCAGCCGGCGCCCATCGCCAGGCATATGAGCAGTTCGGCGCCGAGCAGTGCGATGGATTCGGTGCGGTGGTGGGCGTCGATCATGCCGGGCTCGCGCAGTGCGACGACCGCCAGGATCACGGGCAGGATCCACCAGCGCCGGTCGGTGCCGATCGGGCGGGCGCGGAACTGCCGCGCGAGCACCAGCGCGACCACGGCCACGATCACCAACGCGTTGACCAGCCCGGACATCAGAGCCTCCGTCGAAGGGGGATGCCGGCAGCGGGTGCTTCCGACGCCTAAGACGCTACGGAAATTCGCAGGCTGGCGAATCGGAGCCGGGGTGGATCACGGGTGGATCCGCACGGCGGCCCGACCTCCACCCACGGGTGGAGAACCAGCGCGCCCCGGCCACTCGGCCGGCAATGCGGAAGCGCAGGTGCGGGTGTGAGGGCCGGGGACCGGTGAGTTCGGTCCGGTGAGTTCGACCGGTGACGCACTGACGCCGGTGTGCGGGCGTCGCCACCGGCGCCAGAGACAGCCCGGGCCTGGGGACACGGTGGCGTCGGCGTGCGGGCGTCGGAACCGGCGCCAGTGCGTGATCGTCGACCTGCCCCAGCCCGGGTGCCGTCGCGGACCGCGGCGGCACGGCCCTGCGGGGCCGCTGTGCCGGACCACAGCAAGGGCCGGTGTGGCCGATGCCAGGGCCGTACCGGCTGGGGCGCGGGCTCGACAGCTGTCGAGCCCGCCGCGGCCCCCGGCGGGGCCGCGGCATGGTCGCTAGGCGTCGATCCGCGAGCGGTCCAGCGTGGCCGCCGAGCTGGAGATGAACTCCTTGCGGGGGGCCACTTCGTTGCCCATCAGCAGATCGAAGACCTGCTCGGCGGCGTCCAGGTCGGACAGGTTGATCCGGCGAAGGGTGCGGTGGCGCGGGTCCATCGTCGTCTCGGCCAGCTGGTTGGCGTCCATCTCGCCCAGGCCCTTGTAGCGCTGGATGGAGTCCTTGTACCGGACGCCCTTGCTCTGGAACTCCATGAGCTTGTCGCGCAGCTCACGGTCCGAGTAGGTGTAGATGTACTTGTCCTGGCCCTTCTTCGGCTGGACGAGCTCGATGCGGTGCAGCGGAGGCACCGCCGCGAACACCCGGCCGGCCTCGACCATGGGCCGCATGTAGCGCTGGAACAACGTCAGCAGCAGGCAGCGGATGTGGGAGCCGTCGACGTCGGCGTCCGTCATCATGATGATCTTGCCGTACCGCGCGGCGTCGAGGTCGAAGGTCCGGCCCGACCCCGCCCCTATGACCTGGATGATCGCACCACACTCGGCGTTCTTCAGCATGTCGGTCACGGATGACTTCTGGACGTTCAGGATCTTTCCGCGGATCGGCAGCAGCGCCTGGAACTCGGAGCTCCGGGCGAGCTTCGCAGTGCCGAGCGCGGAGTCTCCCTCGACGATGAACAGCTCGCTGCGCTCCACGTCGTCGCTGCGGCAGTCGGCGAGCTTGGCGGGCAGGGACGAGGACTCCAGGGCCGTCTTACGGCGCTGAGCGTCCTTGTGCTGGCGGGCCGCGATGCGCGTACGAGCGGCGGCGACGGCCTTCTCCAGGACCACCCGGGCCTGGGCCGCGGCGTCCCGCTTCGTGGAGGTCAGGAACGCCTTGAGTTCCTTGGAGATCACCGTGTTCACGATGCGGCGGGCCGCCGACGTGCCGAGGACCTCCTTGGTCTGGCCCTCGAACTGCGGCTCGGCCAGACGCACCGTGACGACTGCGGTCAGCCCTTCCAGGGCATCGTCCTTGACGATGTCGTCCTCGGCGACACGCAGCAGCTTCTTGGCGCGCAGCACCTCGTTCATCGTCCTGCTGACGGCCTGCTCGAAGCCCGCGACGTGGGTGCCGCCCTTGGGGGTGGCGATGATGTTGACGAACGGCCTCAGAGTCGTGTCGTAGCCGGTCCCCCAGCGCAGCGCGACGTCCACGCCGAGCTCGCGGGTGACCTCCGTCGGGGTCATCTGGCCGTGCTCGTCGAGCACCGGGACAGTCTCCTTGAAGGTGCCCTGGCCGGAGAAGCGCAGGACATCGCAGACCGGCTTGTCGGTGGCCAGGTACTCGCAGAACTCGCTGATGCCGCCGTCGAAGCGGAAGGACTCCTCGCCCTTGCTGCCGCCCTCGCCGAGACCGAATTCGTCGCGCACGACGATGGTCAGGCCGGGCACGAGGAACGCGGTCTGCCGGGCCCGCTGGTGCAGGGTCTCCAGGGCGAGCTTGGCGTCCTTGAGGAAGATCTGGCGGTCGGCCCAGTACCGCACGCGCGTGCCGTTGCGGGTCTTGGGGATCTTCTTCGTCTTGCGCAGGCCGCTCTCGACCTCGAACTTGGCGCCCGGACCGTTCGCCGCGAAGACGCCCGGGACACCGCGACGAAAGCTGATCGCATGGGTGTGCCCGTTGCGGTCCACCTCGACGTCGAGGCGGGCGGACAGCGCGTTGACCACGGATGCGCCGACGCCGTGCAGACCGCCGGAGGCCGCGTACGAGCCGCCGCCGAACTTGCCGCCGGCGTGCAGCTTGGTCATGACGACCTCGACGCCGGACAGGCCGGTCTTGGGCTCGACGTCCACAGGGATGCCGCGGCCGTTGTCCCGCACCTCCACGGAGCCGTCGTCGTGGAGGATCACCTCGATGTGGTCGCAGTAGCCGCCGAGGGCCTCGTCCACGGCGTTGTCGATGATCTCCCACAGGCAGTGCATCAGACCGCGGCTGTCGGTCGAGCCGATGTACATACCGGGACGCTTCCGCACGGCCTCAAGACCCTCGAGGACGAGCAGGTGCCGCGCGGTGTAGTTGGAGCCGTCCCGGTCTGCTCCTGCCAGCAGCGCAGTGGACGGCACGGACGTATCGGCGGTCACGCGGTTCGCTCCTCGCTGAATTTCAGTTGGGGCCCTTCTGGGTAAGGGCACGGCTTCGGTCGCCGCCATGAGGGTACCGATGCCTGGTAGAGCCGTTGCAACGCCACCCTCGGTCTGAACTCACACTAGTCCAGAGTCGTATGGGTGTTCGATCCCTCCATGGAGTGAAGTACATATCACGTTCCCTTCGAGGCATGAACCATTTAGGCTCCGGGCACGTCCTCATTCACAACCGGCAAGCCAGCCGGGGGACCGAAACCCAATAGACAGCGCGAACCCGTAAGACACATAGACACGCAATACGGCACATTCGCCGCCAACCGGCAGCAGACAGCCGCCCCGGAGAAATTTTTCGAGGTAAAGCCACGAGCGGGAACGTTTTCGGGCTGGTTGGATGTTGACCCTGGTACGACAGCTCGTCGAGCTAGAGAAGAGGCGACGTGACTACTGTTCTGACCCCCGCGAGCCCACTGACGGCCGCCGATCGCTGCGACCGCTGCGGCGCCCAGGCATACCTGCGCGTCGTCCTGCTGAGCGGCGGAGAACTGCTCTTCTGCGCCCACCACGGCCGCAAGTTCGAGCCGGAACTCAAGAAGATCGCCGCTGAGATACAGGACGAGACGGAACGGCTGACGTCCGTTCCGGCATCCGCCTCTGAAGAAGAGCGCTGACACCTCGCATCCACGACGAGCCAGTCCCGGCACGGGCCGGTGGACGGGCGGCCGCTCCCCTGGGAGCCGCCGCCCGTCGTCATGTCCCCCAACAGCCGGTCGAGGGCGTCAGGCGCCCGTGTGCGGCTTGCGCGCGCCGCCGTCGCTCGCGCCCAGTGCCCTGACGACTTCGGAGACCCGGGTGTAGACACCGGGGCTCCCTGCCCGCCCGCAGCCACTCCCCCACGACACGAGGCCGATGAGCCGCCCCTCGGCGACCAGCGGCCCTCCGCTGTCACCCTGGCAGGCGTCCGGGCCGCCCTGGGTCTCTCCGGCGCACAGCATGGACTCGGAGCGATACGCTCCGTCGACGCCGCCGGGATAGGCTTGCTCGCACTGAGTGTCCGGCAGTACGCGCACGTGTGCGGCGCGCAGCTGCCGCGGATAGTCCCCGGCGCCCGTCGTGTCGCCCCATCCGTACACCGTGGCGCTCGTGCCCGGCGCGTAGGCCGGATCACCCGCTGCCGCCATGCCGATGACGTCGCTCTGCGGGAGGGATGTGGCAAGGGTGAGCACGGCGAAGTCGCCGGCGTTGGTGTCCGTGTCGTAGTTCGGATTGACCCGGACCCCGCGTACGGCGATCTCCTTCCCCTGGGTCGACAGGAGATCCGTACGACCCACGATGACCTTGAGGTCGCGCGCCTTGTCCGGCACCGCCCCCAGAACCTCCTCGGTCAGGCAGTGGGCCGCGGTCAGCACGGTGGTCCGGCCGATCGCCACACCACCGCAGAACTGCCCCGCCCGCGTACCCCCGAACCGGTCACGGCTGGACAGCGCGACCGCCCAAGGGCTCTGGGAGACGTCGACGGGGAAGCCGCCGACGACAACGCTGTCGGCGGCGCCCTGGGCCGCGGTGGCCAGCGGTATGGCGGTCGCGGCAGCCGCCAGGACCAGCGGCCGGATCAGTGCTCGCACGATAGGGCGACGCATGCGCGCTCCTCACTCTGAGTGCCTTTGAGACACCCAGAGTCATCCAGGGCACGACGACCCGCAGCACGAAGGCCCAGCGACCCGAGAAGTCTTCCGTTCTGGTGGTCGTCGCAACACCCCAGCTCAAGGGGTGCGATGGACTTCAAGATTCGGGAGATCCGGACGGCTCAGGGGCCGAAGGAGCTGCTGCGTGAGCGGGAGACATACTTCCGGCTCATGCAGCAGGGCTTCAGCAACGAGCACGCGTGTCAGATCGTCGGCGCCAACCCGAAGACCGGGCGCCGATGGCGCAACGGCCGCAGCGCCGACCGCAAGCAGAAGGCGGCACCGCCGGTTCGACCGATGGTGCCGCCTTCCGGTGCGTCCCGGTACCTGCACGAGGCAGACCGGATCTACATGGCCGACCGGCTGCGGGAGAAGGCATCGGTCCGTGCGATAGGCGCCGAGCTGGGCCGCAGCCCGTCCACAGTCCGCCGGGAGATACGTCGCAACCGTACCTACGGGACCCGCGGCCAGTGGCAGTACCGGCCATACGCCGCCCAGGTCCGCGCCGATGCCCGCCGCCCCCGGCCCAAGCCGGGGAAGATCCGCCAGAGCCCTGAGCTGCGGGACTTCGTCCAGGCCGGCCTGGACCGGCGGTGGAACCGGAATAGAACTGCCAGGCTCTGCGCAGGACCTTCCCCGACCGGCCGGAGATGCACGTGGTCCACGAGACCGTCTACCAGGCCCTCTACGTCCGGGGCCGGGGCGAACTGCGCCGCGAGGTGGCCCGCGCTCTACGCAGTGGACGCACCCGCCGCAAACCCCAACGGCACGCCAACTACCGCCAGCCCCGCTTCAAGGACCCCATGGTCATGATCAGTGACCAGCCCGCGGAGGCGGAAGAACGGGGGCCCCGGCCACTGGGAAGGCAACCTGATCATCGGCAAGGACAGCGCCTCGGCCATCGGCACCCTCGTCGAGCGCGCCACCCGCTACGTGATGCTCCTGCACCTGCCCGACGGCCGCAGCGCCGAGCACGTCCGCGATGCCCTGGTGGACACCGTCCAGACCCTGCCCGGACACCTGGTCCGCTCGCTGACCTAGGACCAAGACTCCGAGATGGCCGCCCACAAGAGCTTCAGCATCGCCACCGACGTCCCGGTCTACTTCTGCGACCCCGCCAGCCCCTGGCACGGCTCGAACGAGAACACCAACGGCCTGCTCCGACAGCACTTGCCCAAGGGCGCCGACCTGACGGTCCACACCCGCGACGATCTGGCCGCCGTCGCCGCCGAACTCAACGGCCGACCACGCAAAACGCTCGGCTGGGAAACCCCAGCCGAGCGCCTGCATAAACTGCTCGCGGCCTGACCAACACGACCACGTGTTGCGACGATCCCTAGAAACCGCCGAGCGGGGAACCGGGCCTTCGAGGTCGTACGGCCGAGGCGGACCTTGCCCGGCCGAGACGGTGACGTGGTCGCGGGCTAGTCGAGGTAGTCGCGCAGGACCTGCGAACGCGATGGGTGGCGCAGCTTCGACATCGTCTTGGACTCGATCTGACGGATGCGCTCACGCGTCACGCCGTACACCTTGCCGATCTCGTCGAGGGTCTTCGGCTGACCGTCGGTGAGACCGAAGCGCATCGAGACGACGCCCGCCTCGCGCTCGGACAGGGTGTCGAGGACGGAGTGCAGTTGCTCCTGCAGAAGCGTGAAGCTGACCGCGTCGGCCGGGACAACAGCCTCGGAGTCCTCGATGAGGTCGCCGAACTCGCTGTCACCGTCCTCGCCCAGCGGGGTGTGCAGCGAGATGGGCTCGCGACCGTACTTCTGGACCTCGATGACCTTCTCCGGGGTCATGTCGAGTTCCTTGGCCAGTTCCTCCGGGGTGGGCTCGCGGCCCAGGTCCTGGAGCATTTGGCGCTGCACGCGCGCGAGTTTGTTGATGACCTCGACCATGTGCACCGGGATACGGATGGTGCGGGCCTGGTCGGCCATGGCGCGGGTGATCGCCTGACGGATCCACCAGGTGGCGTAGGTGGAGAACTTGTAGCCCTTGGTGTAGTCGAACTTCTCGACCGCGCGGATCAGGCCCAGGTTGCCCTCCTGGATGAGGTCCAGGAACAGCATGCCGCGGCCGGTGTAGCGCTTGGCCAGGGAGACCACCAGACGGAGGTTGGCCTCCAGGAGGTGGTTCTTGGCACGGCGGCCGTCCTCAGCGATGATCTCCAGCTCACGCTTGAGCTTGGGGGCCAGCTTGTCGGCGTTGGCCAGCTTGTCCTCGGCGAACAGGCCCGCCTCAATGCGCTTGGCCAGCTCGACCTCCTGCTCGGCGTTGAGCAGGGGGACCTTGCCGATCTGCTTGAGGTAGTCCTTGACCGGGTCGGCGGTGGCGCCGGCGGCGGCGACCTGCTGCGCGGGCGCGTCGTCCTCGTCCTCGTCGGACAGGACGAATCCGGCGCTCTCGGCGCCCTCGGGCTCTTCGGCGCCCTTGGCGTCTTCGAGCACCTCTTCTTCGAGCAGCTCGGCGTCGTCCTTCTTGGCGGTGGTCTTCTTCGCCGCCGTCTTCTTGGCCACGGCCTTCTTGGCGACCGTCTTCTTGGCGGTCGTCTTCTTGGCTGCGGCCTTCTTGGCGGGCGCGACTTCCTCGGCCGGATCAGCGGCGACGGGCACGGCGGGCACGGCCGGGGCAGCCGTTGTGGCGGTGGCCTTCCTGCTGGTCACCGTCTTCGCCGCGACCGTCTTGGTGGCGGTGCGCTTGGCCGGACTCTTCGCTGCGACGCTCTTTCGGGTGCGCTTGGGCTCCGCGGCACTGACCATCAGCGTCACACCCTCTTCCTCGAGGATCTGGTTGAGGCTGCGCAGTACGTTCTTCCACTGAGTGGCCGGAATCTGGTCAGCTTCGAAGGCCCGACGCACATCGTCGCCGGCGATCTGCCCCTCAGCCTTTCCCCGCTCAATGAGCGCCATGACAGAGACGGACTCGGCGATCTCCGGCGGGAGCGTACGGGATGTGCTGGCCGACACGAACAACCTCTCGGAACGTTGGAAAACGGCTTCCGGCCCCGTCCACAGCGGACTGGAGCCGACCACCGGCCTGGGGATGGGCCGACGGCGCGGGCGGGCGCCGGGAAGATTCACAGCGCCTTGTGTGGCGTCCGTATTCCCTCCGCGACTGTCACCTCTTAGGTCATCGCGCTGATCCCCCGAGCGTTACGCCCAATCTTCGTGGCCCGAGTCACACCCCGTAACCGCTCAAAAACGGTCAGACGCGGGCAGAGGAGGTTGCCGACGGCGTCGGCCCGGACCACTGCGGTCATCAGGCCGCATCGCCCAGCCGCTGAGCCCCACCGGCCCCCTCCGGACCGATGAGGATCCGGCGGGGTCCGACGGGGCCCGGTGAGGGACGGTTCCCGGGCCCGCAGTCCCACAAGGCGGTGCGCTCCGACCGCAGTGCCCGCGGCCCGCGGTCAGTGCTCGCGCGGCGCGGGCACCACACGCTCCACCTCGGGCTGGACGGTGAGCAGTTGACGCATCGCCACCTCGGCCGCGGCGCCGTCGCCGGTGCCGAGCGCGTCGACGATGCGCGCGTGCTGGGCCAGGGAGGCGTCGTTCGGCCGGTCACAGCCGGTGACGGGGCCACCGGAGACCTGGAGCGCGGCCGACACGATGCCCGACAGGTGCTCCAGCATGCGGTTGCCCGCGATCTGGATGAGCAGCGTGTGGAACTCGGCGTCGGCACGGGAGAAGGTGAGAGCGTCACCCTGCCCCATGGAGTGGCTCATGATCTCAACCATGTCGGAAAGCCGCTGCTGGACGTCCTCGCGCCCGTGCCCCGCGGCGAGGCGGGCGGCGAGCGGCTCGATCGTCCATCGCAGCTCACTCAGTTCGCGGCGCTGGTCGTCGCGTTGCGGCCCGAATGCGCGCCATTCGATGATGTCCGGGTCCAGGAGGTTCCAGTCACTGACGGGACGCACGCGCGTGCCGACGTTCGGGCGGGCGCTGACCAGGCCCTTGGCCTCCAGGACACGGAGGGACTCGCGGACGACGGTCCGGGACACCTCGAAGCGCTGGCCGATCTCCTCGGGCACGAGAGGGCGGTCCGCGCCCAGGTCGCCCGAAACGATCATCTGGCCCAACTGCTGTACGAGTTGGCCGTGCAGTCCGCGTCCGCGGGTGCCCGCGGCGCGCCGTCCCACCCGGCCCAGTTCGGGGTCCGCGCCGTCCCAGGCGGGTGTTCCGAGCCGGTCGGCGACGGGGCCCTCGGCGTAGGGGTAGCGGTCGAGTTCGCCCGGGCCGGCCAGACCTGAGTCGGTGGCGCGGGCGGCGGTCATCATGGTGTGCGCAAGGGTACTCACGGAACCTTTGTCGGCGCTGTCTCCAACTCCCTTGAGGTCTTTGGTGAAAAGCACACGAAAGGGTGATCGCTCACCCCGTCGCAATTGACGCCTTATCGGAAAGAAATGGGCGCACTCCGGGGAGTTGTGCGCACGGTGGGATCGGAAGCGTGCGGACGGTCGTCATCTGACCCTGCTGCGCAGTGTCATGAGCAGATACGCACAGAGCAGGGCGGTCAGCGACAACGTCAGTGCGCCGCCCACGGGTTGGGCGAGCACCTGGGCCGCTACCGCCACGTACCGCTCTCCCCCGAAGGGCCACTGGAGCAGGAAGACCTCGCGCATCCGGACCGGAAGACCTGCCGCGGTCCGTACGGCCGGGCCCCCCAGCATCTTCTGCACGACGGGGACGACGACGACCGGTACGGCGAGCACCGCGGCAAGTCCGGCCGTCGTGGAGCGGAAGACGCCCGCCGCCAGCACCCCGGCCCAGGCGCACCCGACCACGAGCCCGAACCAACTCGCGCCCAGTGAAAGCCAGTCGGCGGGAACTTTCGCGAGCTCCCGCCCGTAGACGACGTAGAGCACCTCGGCGTCGCAGCCCACGGTGAGGAAGGCCAGCATCAACGCCGTGGCTCCGGAGACGAGCAGTTTCGCGGTGAGCAGCCCCAGTCGGCGGGGCACGGAACCGCGGTCCGCCGCCAGGGCGGGGTGGCGGAACTCGTCGCCGAAGGCCAGCGCGCCGAGCAGTCCCGCACCGAGCGCCGCGGGCGGCAGGGGTACCTCCTGCGGCCATGCCGCGAACAGGCGCTCCTGCGGGGTGTGGCCGATACAGGCGAGCAGGACGGCCGTGATCGCGGAGACGAAGAGCACGGCACCGCAGGTGAGGAAGCCCGTGCCGATCCCGGTGGCGCGGCGCAGTTCATAGCGGAGGGGACGGAGGGGGCTGGGGGCGGGGCGAACGGAGATGGGGGGAGGGAGGGGGGACAGGGAGTCGGGGGTGAGCGATCCGGCGGGGCGGCGCGAGGGTCCGGCCTCGGGTCGAGCACCGGGTACGCGGCCGGTGGCCGGAGCCGGACGGTTGACGGCGAGGCCGGGTGAGGTGGGTGCGGTGTCGGGGGTTTGTGCTGTGGCTGAGGCCGGTGTTTTGGACCCTGGCATGGGTCCGGGCGTTTCCGTGCCGCCACCCGGCGTGTGATCGTCGGATTCCGGAGGGCCCTCGGCCTGGGCCGGTGCGCTCTCGGTGGGAGGCATACCGGGCAGATCAGGGGACGTCGCCACCGTCGGCGCGCCCACGGAAAGTGGTGCCTCGGATTCGCCTGGCCCCTCCGTCGCCAGGGGTGTCTCGTGGACCGCCCGCGGTCGCCTCGTCAGGATGGACAGGCCACGGCCCGGTTGCAGCCGAAATCCTTCTCGGTTCCCCGGGCCTGGCCCTTGCCCCGACACCGGCGCTTCGACCGTGGGCTTCAACTCTCCCGGCACCCCCGGCCCGTCGTCCGCGCGCTCCCTGTCAACCGGGCGGGTACCGGCGCCGGGCCCCATGTCGCCCACCTCGTCCGCGAGTTGGTGGACGAGGATGCCATGCCGGAAGGCGGCGTCACCGATGTCCGCGGTCGTACTGCCGTACACGGAAAGGCGGTTGCCCTCCTCCCGAACGATCTCGATGGAGCGCCGGTCGGTTCGGGCCTCCTTGGTGAGCAGGGCCGCCAGGCGTGCGGCGTGCGGGGTGCGGACCGCCACCCGGGGACGCAGCCGCGTGCGGGCGAACTCGACGGCTTCCTGGTCGGCGACGAGTCTGCCGCGTTCCAGGGTGACGACCCGGTCCGCGTTGCGTGCCGCCTCCTTGGGTTCGGCGGTGGTGAACAGGACCGTACCGCCCTGGGTCGCGTGCGCCCGGAGCATGCCGTGCAGCCAACGGGCTTCGTGGGCGGACAGCCCGTCCATGGGCACGTCCAGCACCAGAGTGTGGGGGTCGGGCAGCAGGGCGCAGGCCAGACCGAGCCGGAGGTCCATGCCACGCGAGAGGGTGCCCAGGCGCTCCTCCCGCAGGCTGACGAGGCCGACGACTTCGAGAACCTCGTCGGCTCGCCGGACCGGGACCCCCGCGGCGGCGCACAGCATGCGCAGATGCCCGCGGACCGAGCGGGCCGGATGCCCGGGCACGTCACCGAGGAGAATGCCCACCTCGCGCGACGGATGGGCGATCCGGTTCAGCGGACGCCCTCTGAAGTGGGTGATCCCGCGGCCCTGTTGAAGTTCGAGCATCAGTCTGAGTGCCGTTGTCTTGCCGGCGCGGGGCGCACCCAGAAGTGCCGTGACACGGCCCGCGTGTGCCTCGAAGGAGACATCGTTGACGGCGGGCGGGTGCGCCTTGCGGGGGTTGCTGGTCAGTCCGAAGGCCTGGATCACCCGCAGCAAGATAGCGCGCCGAGTCCGTTTTTTCGGGTATCACCCTGTCTGCCCGGCGATGAGGGGTCTTCCTCTTCGGGGTGGTGCCCGGCGGTTCACCGGACTGGGGGGGCGGAATCGGGCCCCGTCACCGGGTGGCCCCCTCCGGTCAGACCTCGGGACGCAGCATCGGAGGGTTCAGCAGAGTGGCACCGCCGGCCCGGAAGAGCTGAGCCGGACGGCCGCCCTGGCGTGTGGTCGTGCCTCCGGTGGGGACGAGGAATCCGGGGGTCCCGGTCACCTTGCGGTGGAAGTTGCGCGGGTCGAGGGCCACTCCCCATACCGCTTCGTAGACCCGGCGCAGCTCGCCGACGGTGAACTCGGGCGTGCAGAACGCGGTCGCCAGGGACGAGTACTCGATCTTGGAGCGGGCCCGCTCCACCCCGTCGGCCAGGATCTGAGCGTGATCGAAGGCGAGCGGTGCCAGCGGCTCGCCGTCACGGCCGTACCCGCCCTGCTGCAGCAGCTCCTCCACGGGAGCCCAGCGTGCGTTGCTCGCGTCGCCACCCGCACGGGGCGCGGGCAGGTCGGGGGCGAGCGCCAGGTGAGCGACGCTGACCACTCGCATGCGCGGGTCCCGCTGGGGATCGCCGTACGTCGCAAGCTGTTCGAGGTGGGCGCCGTTGTCCTCGGCGGGGGCGGACGGGTCGTGTGCGCGCAGCCCCGTCTCCTCGGCCAGCTCGCGCGCCGCGGCCTGCGCGAGATCCTCATCGGCCCGCACGAAGCCGCCGGGCAGTGCCCATCGCCCCTGGAACGGCGCCTCACCCCTGCGCACCGCCAGCGCACACAGGGCGTGGCGGCGCACGGTCAGCACGACCAGGTCCACGGTGACGGCAAAGGGCGGAAAGGCTGACGGGTCGTAGGGCATGCGGCGATCATAGTCGTCTGCCTGACGATAAACACTCCCTTCGTCGGCCTCATCGGCGGCTGATTCGTTCGGGTCGGGTGCCGGACACGCGAGCGGATTCCGTCTCCTCGTCCGAATGGCGTCGTGTGAGGTCAGGCTCCCGGTTGCAGCCCGTCCGCAGCCTCCTCGACCATGGCGAGCCCCCTGGCGGCCGCCCCGTACGGAGAACGGCGCGCCCGCGACCTGCAGCCCCGTCAGGACCATCTCGCCCAGCGGCTCGCTCTGCACCGGCCGAAGGACGATCGTCCTGGGGTGGGCGTCGAGGCGGATGCCCGTGAGCGCGGTCAGGAGCAGCACGCCGGAGGCTGTCGACGTGGCCGCCGGGCGGCAGATCGCGGGGCGCGGAACGGCGGTCGGTTCGGGCGTTGGAACAGCAGGCGGATGAGACAGCGCAACGGCAACCGGCTCGGGCCAAGGGGTCCTTGGCGGTTCCGGCCGCTGAGCCGCAGTCGGTCCAGGACTGCCCGTCGCCACCTGCCCGCATCGCCTCCACCGCTGGTCACGAGTCCCCCTCGGCGCCATCGCCACCGGACCGTGTACCGCCAGTGGATGCGGGCCCACGTCGCGTGTCGTTCCTGTCCGCCGCACGAGTGCCGCGCAAAGCCGGGGCGCCGGGACATGTGGAGCCCTCGCCCCGGGCCGGGCGCCTGGAGGCGAGCCGCGGGCTCCGGCCCACCGCTCGCACCGGACGTGGGTCGCCGTCCGCGCCTCCCCTGATGCGTACCCGGCGCCGACGGCGTGATCCGGGCTCGGAGGGGTCCTTACCTGCAGCGGACGTCTTCTTCTGGTCCATCGCCTCTGCCGCTTCGGTCCGTGCCTCCGCGTGTTCGGCGCGCTCCGCGCGCAGACATCGGCGGATCGCCTCCGGATCCAGGCCCTCGTTGCATGCCTGGTGCAGAAGTCGGGCGAACAGATAATCGGGGTCCGCTCCGAGGGCCATCGCCAGTGCTTCCCTTGCCTCCACGTCGTCGCCGGTGGACCAGGCGACCCAGCCCGCGAGGGTGAGCGGCGCGGCGGCGTGTTCGCCGTACGGTCCGACGCAACGGCGGGCCAGGGCACGCCACAGGCGCAGGGCGTGGCCGGCGTCGTCGCCCTCCATCCAGGCGGCGGCCCGGTCACGGGTGGTGCGGTCCTGGAGGCCGAGGATCAGCTGCGCCGCTTCGTCGTGGGTGAGCAGCGCGTCGTCGCGCAGATCCGCCGGGAGCGTGCCCGACGCCGGCTGCGCCGCCGCGAACCGGGTGAGCACGCGCTCGGCGAGGCGCAGCGTTTCCCCCGCCACGTCGGCGCGGGCCGTGTCGTCGAGAATCCGGGGCACCAAAGCCGTGCCCGCCGTGTCCAGGGCGATCTCCTGTTCCAGTGCGGCGGAGGTCTCCCAGGGCAGCAGCCGAGCCCGCAGTTCGCGCAGCGTGCCACGTACTTGGAGGCCGGCATAGGCCGCGGCGGCGGCCAGCACTGAGGTGCCGGGCAGGCCCATGGGCGTTCCGTCGTCCGGACAGCAGCCCACGTTCGGGCAGCAGTACGACCAGAAGCGGCCGTCCGAGATGCACAGGGCCTCGATGACGGGCACGTCCAGGGCGCCGCATTCGGTGCGCAGGAGTTGGGCGAGCGGCTGAAGGCGTTGCATGACCTCGCGGCCGGTCTCCCCTTTCGCCGGTTCCTGGCAGACGTAGGCGACGATCTGTGCGGGCCTGGCTCCCCGGCGTTCGCTGCCGACCACCAGGCCGTGCGTCAGTTGCTGGGCTGCCGACGCCCAGTCGTCCCTGCTCGCGGGGATGCCGAGCCGCGCCCTGCCGCCGAACCGGCCGCGTCCGTCCCGGTCATGGAGGGCCACCAGCACGAGGCTGTCCTCGGGGCGGTATCCGAGCAGATACGGCAGGGCGTCGGCCAGTTCGGCCGGGGTGCGCAGGGTGACCTGGGCGTCGTGGGCGGCGCGAGCGCCGAATGCCCTTTGTTCCGTGATATCGCTGTTTTCGGCGGGTCCAGTCGATTCGCTGTGATTCGTCATGCGCAGACGATCTCGCAGATCATGAAGTTCCGCTTGAGCCTGTGGATAAGTCAAGGCAGGGACACGACAATCATGCCGGAGGCTCGCCCCTTGTCCACAGGGTCCGTCCGGCTGTCACCGGCGTCCTGTTGGATGGGATGCATGGAGCACACGAGCAACACGGAATTGCGTGCACAGGCCGACACCCTCCTCACCCGGCCGGTCGGGGACGCCACGGGCGGCGCCCGGCTGCGCGAGGACCAGTGGCGGGCGATAGAGGCGCTGGTCTCCGATCGCCGCAGAGCCCTGGTCGTCCAGCGCACAGGGTGGGGCAAATCCGCGACAGGTGGCCGGGGAACGTGATCAGGTGGTCGGTGGCGTTCGAACGGTCACGGCAACGCGCATGGCGGTGTCTCCTCCTGCCAGGCTCCGGCCGGGTCTTTGGTACAACGCAGCATGACCAGCGGCGGGTTGGCCAGGAAATCGTCCCAGAAGCCGTCGGTGAACGCCGCCTTCGATGCCTCCGACACCTGGAGCGGGACCCATTCCACGTTCCGGAACCCGGCAGCGTGCAGAACGCGCTCGTACGTCTCCCGTGGCGGGCAGTTCGTGTCGAAGCCGATCGGCGGGTCGAGCAGTGCCGTGATGTGCACCCGGGGGCCCATCGGCGTCGCACCCACCTGTTCGTAGCGGAATCCGTAGGGGTCGGTCGAGGGGCCATCGAAGCGGAAGGCGGGATTCTGGGTCAGGGTGTAAAACCTCCCACCGTCCTTCAGGCTGCCGTGGATACCGCGACACATCCGGGCCATGCCCTCCTCGTCGTCGGCGTAGTTGAGCAGATACACCGCGGTCGCCACGTCGAACTCAGGCTCCGGGAAGTCCAGTTCGGCGGCGTCCCGGACGTCGTAACGGATGCCCGACGGATGCCGTGCCTCGATGCTCCGGGCGGCGGCGATCATCTCGCCGGAGATGTCGACGCCCAGAACGTGCGCGGCGCCCAGCCGTTCGATCTGCCGGGTGTAGAAACCGGTGCCGCAGGCGAGGTCCAGCACACTACCGCCGGTGAGCGGGCCCAGCATGCCCAGGAAGCTGGGCACCTCCGCATACCGGGCCATCGGAAGGGTCTTGAACCCCTCGTACGCCTCACCGATCTCGTCGTACTGCTGAACGCTCACGTCACTGCCCTTCCCCTGTGGTCCTCGAAATTCGCGCCGGATGCCCCGTACGGCGAGCGGCCCGCCTGCCGCTCCGGCTGCCGACGCAGCCAGCGCCCGACCACCGCGGCCCGGTGCCCCTGGTGGCGGACGGCGGCCAGCACCTGCGGGCTCGGGACAGCGCCGTCCGACAGCGCGTACGCGCAGCCGTACGGGTTCCCGCCCGCCGCGAACACCGCGGGGTCGGTGTACCCGGGGGGTGCGACCACCGCGCCGCAGTGGAACAGCACCTGGTGGAACGCCAGTAACGCCGACTCGCTCCCCGTGTGCGGGCGCGGCGTGACGACGAAGGCGCTCGCCGCCTTCCCCGCCAACGGGCCGCCGCCGACCACCGGTTCGAGCCGCTGCGCGAAGTCCAGCAGCGGTGCGGCCAGCATGCCGAGCTGCGCCACGGCACCGAACACCACCGCATCGGCCCACGCCAGGTCCTCGGCGGCGACCACCCGGGCCCGGGGAGCACCCCATGGCCCGCCCGGCGACGGCCCGTTGCCCGAGCCGGCCTCCCGCACACGCCGCAGCCGGACCTCGGCCCAGGACTCCCGGGCGCCCGCGGCGCATTCCTGGGCCAGAGTCCGGACGGCGCCGCCGTCCGCGTGGTGCACCACCGTCACCCGGGTGGGAGGGTGCGTCGTGTCCGGTACGGCGGGTGGGTGGCAGCGCGGTCCGCGCGCGGCGAATCCGGCCAGCCGCCGCCCCTGCGCCCACGCGGCCCGTATCTCGGGCGGCCCGACCTCACTGCCCCGCCGGTAGGCGGCGGACAGGCCGTAGGGATTGCCGCTGGTGCCGGTGTGCTCCGTGTCCCCGAGATCCGCGCCGAGCACCCAGGAGCCCCAGTGGTAGACGGTCTGGTACAGGCTCAGCAGGGTGGCCTCGCGGCCGCCGTAAGTGCACTCGGCGGAGGTCATCGCGGTCACCACCCGGTCCGCCAGCAGGCCCTGGGCCCACAGCCGGGCCGTGGAGTCGAGGAAACGCTTGAACGGCGCGGAGACATTTCCGAAATAGGTGGGCGTCGCCAGCACCAGCCCGTCCGCCCAGAGCACGTCATCGGGCGTGGCCACCTCTTCCTCCAGGGCGAAGGAGGCGGTCATCCCCGGCTCCAGCGGGTCCTCGGCGGTGTCCGCAACCCGCAGCAGCCGCACCTGTGCCCCGCGGGCGCGGGCCCCCTCGGCGGCGGCGAGGGCAAGCCTGCGCATCGTGCCCCGGCGGCTGTGGAAGACCACCGCGACCCTCGGCCGCTCCCGGCCGGCGCTCCACCGGCCGGTCATCGCGCCTCCGCCGCCGGGTGCGGTGTGGTGCGCAGGACCAGCCGCATGTCGTCCCCGAGCTGGTGCACCTCACCGAACCGGAACCGCAGTCCCTGCGCCAGGCTCATCGCGCCGAAGTCGTCCAGGACAGCGCGGCCGCCCGCACCGAGGAGCACAGGCGCCAGGTACGCGACGGTGCGGTCGAGCAGGCCGCGCCGGGCGAACGCGGCGGCCAGTTTGGCGCCGCCCTCCAGCAGCACCGAGCGCAGTCCGCGCCGGTAGAGCTCCGCGGTCAGCTCCGCGACATCGATGCCCTGCGCGTCACACGGCAGGGCCAGCACCTCGTGGCCGTGCGGCAGCCGGGGCAGCCGGGTGCCCTCGGCGACCACGACGAGTGTCGGCGCCGCGTCGTCGAGGACCCGGGCCTCCCGCCGGATGCCGCCGGTCCGGTCCAGCACCACCCGTAGCGGGGGCCGGCCGGTGACCCCGTGCCGCAGCCCCAGGTGCGGGTCGTCGCTGCGCAGCGTTCCCGAGCCGACCAGCACCGCGTCGTGCGTGGCACGCAGCACATGGCCGTCCGCGCGGGCCGCGCTGCCGGTGATCCACCGTGAGGTGCCGTCCGCCGCGGCCGTCCGGCCGTCGAGCGTGCCGGCGAACTTCCAGGTGACGCAGGGCCGGCCACGCCGGGCCGCGGTCAGCCAGAGCTCGTTGCCGCGCTCGGCCTCCTCGCGCAGCACCCCGCCGACCACCTGCACGCCGGCGGCCCGTAACCGCGCCGCGCCGCCGCCCGCCTGCGGTGTCGGGTCGTCCACGGCATAGACGACCCGTGCCACCCCGGCGTGGAGCAGCGCCTCGGCGCACGGGCCGGTGCGGCCCTGGTGCGCGCAGGGTTCCAGCGTGACCACCGCGGTCGCGCCGCGCGCCCGCGCGCCGGCGACGCGCAGGGCCTCCACCTCCGCATGCGGCTGCCCAGCCCCCCGGTGGTATCCCTCGCCCACCGGGCTGCCGTCGAGGGCAAGCAGCACACACCCCACCACCGGATTGGGGCTGGTGTGCCCCAGGGCGGTGGCGGCGAGATGCACGGCCCGCGCCATGGCAGCGTGTTCGGCGGGCGTGGCAGCGGTGGGCTGCGGCTCCCCGGCGCTCATATCGTCTCCGCGAGGCGGAAACCCATGGCGTAGATGTCCCGTTCGTACCAGCCGTGCCGGCGGCGGCAGCGGGCGAGGTCGCCGAAGCGGGTGAAACTGCCGCCGCGGGCCACCCGGTAGTTTCCGCGGGTGCGGACGAGATCGTCGTCGACCGGGTCGCCTCCGGGGTAGGCCCGGTAGTCGTCCGCGACGTACTCCTCCACGTTTCCGGCCATATCGTGTACCCCGAACGGGGAGCGTCCCGCAGGATGGACGCCGATCGGCACCGTGGTCAGCGGCCCGCCCTCGACGGTGTTCGCGCACAGCGGCTGGAACGATTCCCCCCAGGGATAGGCGCGGCCGTCGCCGCCGGACGCTGCGTACTCCCACTCGGCCTCGGTCGGCAGCCGGAACCGGCGCCCGGTCGCAGCGGCCAGCCAGGCGGCGTAGGCGTCCGCGGCCTCGGCGGGGACGGTCCACACCGGGTGGTTGGACAGCAGCTCGGGATAGACACCGAACCGCCAGGAGGAGGGCAGCCAGGTGCTGGAGGTGTCTTCCAGGAACAGCCGGTACTCGGCGTTGGTGACGGGGTGCAGGGCGATCCGGAACGCGGCCAGGCGCACTTCGTGAACCGGGCACTCCTTGGCGATCCACTCCGGCTCGACCCCGGCATGCCGCCACTGCCCGACGACGGCGTCCACCGAACCGGGCGCCAGCCCCAGCGAGACGCATGCCGCCGGCACTTCGGCCATCGGCGGGTCGTACGACTGCACCCGGGGGTCCCCGATGAGTCCCAGGACGGTGCCGGCCGCACAGCGGGTGGCGAACTCCTGCCGGGGGTCCTCGGCCAGGGCGACGAGGTCTTTCGGGGTCTTCGTCAAGAGGTCCTGATGGCTGCGCAGGGCCCAGTACGGACCACGGGAGGCGAAGGAAGGGGGAAGTCCCATCGCCTCGCGGTCGGACAAGGTGTTGGGGTTGGCCATGACGGCCGGCGGCCTACTGCCGGTCACGATTGCCTCCGGTGTGCTGTCACGAGGATGGAGCCCACTGGCTGGAGCCACGGCGGGGACGCGCACATGGGCCGTCCGGGAAGGCGGGCACCGACACCGCTTCCCGGACAGCCGGTCGTGGCGGTCAGCCGGCGAGCGGGTAGACCTGCCCGTCGTAGGACGCGGCGAGGAACACCTTCTGCTCCGCGTCATAGGCGAGAGAGGAGATCCCGGCAGCCGTGGGGCGGGTCACCGCGCTCCACGAGGCGGTCGTACGGTCGTAGATCGCGACCCGGCCGTTGTAGCTGCCGGTGGCGATCAGCCTCCCGTCGTCCGAGGCCGTGACGCACTTGATGGAGTGCGTGTGCGGTGTCGACAACTCGTGGGCGTTGCGTTCGGGGTCCCACAGCCGCAGCTTCAGGTCGCGGCTGACACTGGCGAACCAGCCCTCGCCGAGCCCCGCGCAGCCGTTGGCGATCTTGTCATGGGCATCATCGAGGGTGGCGACCTTCTCCAGCGTCGAGACGCGGTACCAGGTGGCCGAGGCGTCCGCTGCGACGGAGAAGATGAAGTCGCCGGAGACGGCGACTCCCTTCACCGCGTTGGTGTGCAGGGGCAGGTTCCGGACCTGCTCGGCCCGGCCGTCGCCGGTCAGCCGCAGCACCACGCCCTCGCCGGTGTACGCGCCGACGACCGCGTGCCGGGCGCCGTCGTGCTCGAAGGCCGCCGCGCAGTTGAGCGGAGAGCGGTGCTGGTACAGCTCGTTGCCGGTCAGCGCGTCGAACACCTTGCCCAACTGGCCGCCGGTCAGTACCAGATTGCCCAGCGGCGCCAGGAAGTTGCACAGGCTGCCCGTCTCGGCGACCACGGCGCCGCCGCTGCGCACGGTGCCCGCGTCCCCCACGGTGAGGCTCGACGCGGCCGACCGGGGCAGGACGGCGTTGATGCCGCCGGTGCTGGGGACCGTGGCGGTGTCCCAGACGCGCTGCTCGTAGTCGTAACCGCGATAGGTGGCACCAAATGTCGCGAAGACCAGCCGGGAGCCCGCGGCGAGGGCGCAGGAGCGCGGCCAGACGTCGTCAGGCAGTGCGGTGGTGCCCATCGGCTCGGGGCGCCGTGAAGCGACGTTCCACAGCCGCATGGTGCGGTCGTAGCTGAGGCTGACCAGCAGGTCCCGCGCGTCGTCGAGAACCAGCCGCTTGATGCCGGCGTCGTGTGCGGGCAGCACCTCTCGGCCGTCCGCGCCCACCACGATGATCTGGCCCTCGTCGTTGCCGGCGAAGATGATGCCGCTGGCGGAGATCGCGATGGTGTCGGTCTCCACGCCCTCCATGTCGAGGTCCGCCAGCAGCCCGCCGGTCTCCAGGGACCAGTGCTTGATGGTGCCGTCGTCGCTGGAGGAGATCAGCTCGTCCGCGCCATGGCTCCACTCGACGGAGATGACGTCGGCGGTGTGCCCGGTGAAGGTATGCGTCAGCCGCCCGCCGAAGTCGTAGACCCGCACCCGGTGGTCCCGGGACGCGGTCGCGACCAGTTCCTTGGTCGGGTGGAACACCGACATCTCGACGTCGTCCTCCTGGCCGTCGAACACGGCGACCAGCCGCAGCTCCGGTACGGTCCACATCCGCGCCGTGTAGTCGCTGGAGGAGGTGAGCAGAAAACGGCCGTCCGGCGAGAAGGTGCACTGGTTGGCCAGATGGTCGTGCGAGGAACGGGAAATCGACTCCCCGGTCTTCTGGTCCCAGCAGATGACTTGGTTGTCGTAACCGGCGGTTGCCACGTAGCGGTCCTGCCAGGCGGCTATTCCGCTGATGGGGCCCCGGTGCTGAATCATGCGATCTCCTGCGTGATCTCGATTCGGTGGCCGTGCAGTTCCACCTTCGCTCGGAGGTAGCGAAGGTTGCGTTCATTGAGGAACGCCCCGGTGGGCACCTGATCCACGACGTCGATGCCGTAGCGCCGCAACTGCTCGGTCTTGTCCGGGTTGTTGCTGAGCAGGCACACCTGGGACGCGCCCAGCACGCGCAACATCTGGGCCGCTGCCCGGTAGTCCCGGAGGTCGTCGGAGAAATTCAGATGCCGGTTGGCGGCAAAGGTGTCCAGGCCCAGACGGTCCTGGACGCTGTAGGCGTCGAGCTTGTTGAACAGGCCGATACCCCGGCCCTCCTGCCGGAGGTACAACAGGATGCCGCCGGACACGGACAGCATTTTCAGCGACTCCGTCAGCTGCGGGCCGCAGTCACACCGGGCAGAGCCGAAGACATCGCCCGTCAGGCACTCCGAGTGGAGCCTGACCAGTGGGGTGCCGGCTATCGGGTCGAAGGTGAGCGCCAGATGCTCCAGCCCGTCGCTGAGACCTCGGAACGAAACCATGTGCACGTTCAGGGCGGTGCCGTCGGCCAAGCGCAGAGGTACTTCCACCCGTACTCTGACGCTTGCACCGTCGTGAACCGGGTCCGCCTCCGCGGTGCGCGACGACGTGTTCTCGCCTTTGAGTGCGTCGGTCACTGATCCTCCAGGTTGAAGACCCACCTGTACTCGTTACTTCCGGACCAGGAAGAGTCTTCACAACGCGGCCCGCAACGGACATGCGGTACGCACCGATACATCCCCGAAGTATTTTCCGGCGCCTGCCGAGTCCCCACTGAAAGGGCCTCGCAGCACCGGAGTTGACCTTGCCGCGGAACCGGTGGGTGCCTCGACACGCATCGGGCCGCCACCCTGAAGCGCGAGGTGGCGGCCCGATGCGGTGCGGTCGGCGGCGTCGTTTGTGTCCAACGGTTCAAGACTCGTGGCGGACCTCCAGGGGTCGGCGGGCGGCGTGACGGATGCGGCACGGCATGCCGCGCACAGGAGCCGGAGCGCTGTCGCTCTCCGGCCGGGCACCTGTCGTCACCGTCCGCGGGGGACCCGGGGGTTGTCCCGGTCAGGCGGTCCGTCCCGCTCCTTTGCGAAGCGGATCGGTCTCGGTGGTGGTGTCCTCGTCAGCCGGATCGGCTTCCGGAGCGCCCCGCACCACGGTCCGAAGCCCCGCACCGATGCCCAGCAGGGCCGCCAGCGCGGTGATGGTGAAGACGATGCCAAGGGCGCTGTGCTGTTCCCAACCCTGGGCGGCGCCGAAGGCGCTGACGGCGGTGCCCAGCCCTGTCATCACGGCGACGGACAGGGTCTCGGACAGCTGGAGGTTGGAACTGGCCGCACCCTCTTGGCCCTTGGGGGCCAGCGCCAGGACGATGGTGGTGACGGCGGGGTACACAAGCCCCATCCCGAAGCCGGCGATGGCCCAGCCGATGACGGCGAGCGCCACACTCCGCAGCTCGGTGCCGATGGACACGGCGATCAGCGCGTCACCGGCCAGCAGCAGCACGAAGCCGGCGACGACGCGGCTGTGCCGCCCCTTGCCGCCACTGCGGGTGTCCAGCTTGGCCTGGATCCAGGCACCGCTGACCCAGGTGAGCGCTCCCGCGGAGAGCGCCAGTCCGGACTCCAGGGTGCTCAGCCCCAAGACGTGGGTCATGCTCAGCGGGAAGAAGGACTCGGCGCCGTAGTAGGCAGTGCTGACGAGTCCGCGCACGATCATGCCGGCCGGCATACCGCGCCGGACGGCGAGCGTGCCGGGCGGCAGCAGCTTGCGCAGCATCGGCAGCGCCAGTGCGGCACCCACCGCCACGAGCGGCAGGGTGAGCGCCAGATTGTGCTCCTCCAGCCCGGCCAGCACGGCGCCCGCGCCCACCACCAGGAGCAGGGTGAAGGGAATACGGCGCTTGTCGGGGGCCGAGACCTCGGGCGGTCCCAGCTTGCGCAGTGCGGGCAGGGTCAGCGCCACGCCGATCGGCACCAGCGGCACCAGGACGAGGAAGACCACCCGCCAGTTGCTGGCCTCGGCGATGGCGGCGGCGACGGCCGGCCCGAGCAGCGCGGGCAGCGTCCAGGCGGAGGCCACCAGCGCGAGCATCCGGGCGCGCAGCTCGTCCGGGTAGGCGCGGCCCACGGTCAGATAGGCGAGGGCCAGCACCCCACCGACACCGGCTCCCTGAAGCGTCCTGCCGAGCAGGAACACATACCAGTTGGTCGCGATGGCGGAGACCGCACAGCCGACGATGAAATAGAAGAATGCCTGGAGGTAGGGACGGGTCGGACCCGTCCGGTCCGCCCCATGGCCGGCGAGAACCGTGCCGAAGATGTTGGCCAGCATGAACGCGGTGAAAGCCCAGCCGAACAAGCCCAGCCCGTCAAGGTCCTCAGCCACCGAGGGGAGCACCGTCGCGACGCCCAGCCAGAGGAACGCGACCAAGGTGACCGAGAGGATCAGCCCGAGGGTGAGGGACCGATATCGGAGGGACCAGATGCCCTCTTCTGGGGCGCTCGTGCGAGCGGACTCGCTCATGAGGGCTCTCCAAACCTGTACAGCGCGGCTGCGCGATGGCCATGGGGCGCCCGTAGCCCGCCCCGCTCATATAGGAGATTCCCTATACAGTGAAACCACTATATAGAGATTCCTTGATACGCTGTCAAGCGTGACAACCAACCAGTCAAGTGCCGCAATGCTGAAGTCCCTCGGCCATCCCGTGCGGCTGGGCATCGTGCGCGCGCTGGCCGCTCAACCGGAGACCTGCGCCTGCGACTTCACCGAGCTCTTCGCCGTGTCACAGCCGACCATCAGCCAGCATCTGAAGGTGCTGCGCGAGGCCGGCGTGGTGAGCACACGGCGCCGTGGTGTGCAGATCTGCTACTCGGTGCGGCCGGAGGCCATCGCCGAGCTGCGTGAGCTGTTGGAGGAGCTCGCACCGGCAGCCCTGGCCGACGTGGGCTAGCCGACACCTCAGCTCCGGGCTTCGAAGAGCACGATCGGCGGGTTCGCCAGGAAGTCCTGCCAGAAGTCATCGCCGAAGCGGCGCGTGGCGTCCTCCCCCACGGTCATCTCGACCCAGCGCAGCTCACTGAAGCCGGCCGCCGCGAAGGCATGTGCGTACACCTCGGGCCGGATCAGACAGGTCTCGAAGCTGATCGGCGGCTGCAGTGTGGCCGTGACCTGTATGTATGTGCCGAACGGCGTGGCCCGCTGCCGGTCGAAGACAAAGCCGTACGGGTCCGGACGGGGGCCGTCGAAGGAGAACCGTGGGTGCTGGGTGACGCCGACGAATCGCCCGCCCCTGCCCAGCAGGCTCCGGGCGCCGCGGCACATGTCCGTCAGCTCCTCGGCGTCCTTGGCGTAGTTCACCAGGTAACCGGCGGTGACCAGGTCGAAGCGGCCCAGCTCCGACAGGTCTGGATCCCTGGCGTCGGCGACCAGGTACTCGGCGCCCAGCGGCGCCTGCCGTTCGGCCGCGCGGGCCGCCTCGACCATCGCCGGGGAGATGTCCACCCCCACGGCCCGCTCCGCGCCCAGCTGCTTGATCTGGCGGGTGTAGAAGCCGTCACCGCAGGCCAGGTCCAGCACCCGGGATCCGCTGACATCGCCCAGCAGCCGCAGGAAGCTCTCCCGCTCCGGGTACACAGTGGGCAGTTCCCTGGCGTTCTTCCAGTGTGCGCCGATCGCGTCGTACTGCTGGGCCTCGAAACCTTCAGTCATGCCGGATGCCGTTCCTGTGACCGGGGCCGGGGCCCGCTGCGAGTTCGGATGCGATACCGAGGATGTCCTCGGGACGGATGGGGATCCGGGGCAGCTCACGCCCGGTGGCGTCGCGGACGGCGGCCGCGACGGCGGCCGGCGAGGTGACGTGCGGCATCTCGCCCACTCCGCGCAGCCCGTAGGGGGCATGCGGGTCGGGCAGCTCCAGGATGTCCACCCGCATCCGGGGCATGTCGGCCATCGTCGGGATGAGGTAGTCGGTGAAGGAGGGATTGGTGATTTTTCCGTCAGCCAGCTGGATCTCCTCCATCAGGGCGAGGCCGAGTCCCTGGCAGCTGCCGCCGTGGATCTGCCCACGCAGGGCCTGCGGGTTCAGCGCCCGGCCGACGTCCTGCGCGCTGTCCAGTGCCACCACCCGCACCAGGCCGAGTTCACGGTCCACCTCCACGACCGCCCGGTGCGCGGCGAAGGCGAACTGAAAGACGGAGTCGCCCTGGCCGGTCCGGGGATCCAGCGGCCGAGTCGGCCGGTGGTGGAACTCCGCCGATTCCTCGACCGCCGCCTCGCCCAGTACCTCGGCGATTTTGGCCAGCACCCGCCCGCCGGTGTCGACCACCGCGCCCCGGGCCAGCCCCGCCGCGGCGCCCGCTACCCCGACGAGCCGGTCCGCTCGCTCGCAGATCCGGGCGCGCACCGCCTCGGCCGCAGCCTTGACGGCGCCGCCGGTGACATAGCTCTGGCGGGCGGAGGAAGAGGGGCCCGCGTTGCCGAAGCTACTGTCACCCTGCTCCACCACCACCTCGTCCAGGGCCAGCTCCTCGGCGACGATCTGCGCCTGCACGGTGACCAGCCCCTGCCCGACCTCGGCTGCCGCAGTGGTGACCGTGGCCCGCGGGGTGCCCTCGTGGACCTCGACCCGTACCCGGGCGGTGGAGTAGTCGTCGAAGCCCTCGACGAAACCGACGTTCTTGAGGCCGACCGCGTAGCCCACGCCCCGCACGGTGCGCGGGCCCCCGGTGGTGCCCGCGCCGTCCTCGGGGGCGGCCGGCTCCGGCAGCGGCATGGCCCTCACCTGGCGCAGCAGTTCGGCGACCGGCGCGGGATGGTCGAGCACCTGCCCCGTAGCCACGACGGAGCCCTGCGCCATTGCGTTGCGCAGGCGCAACTCCACCGGATCCAGGTCCAGTTCGCGGGCGAGCCGGTCCATCTGCGACTCATAGCCGTAACAGCTCTGTACGGCACCGAAGCCGCGCATCGCACCGCAAGGCGGGTTGTGGGTGTAGACCGCCCGCACGTCCACCTCGACGTGCGGCACCTCGTACGGGCCCACGCTGCAGGTGGCCACGGTGCCGGCCACCGCCGTCGAACTGGAGGAGTACGCGCCGCCGTCCAGCACAACGGATGCCTTGACATAGACCAGTTTCCCCTCCCGGGTGGCTCCGTGCTCGTAGCGCATCGTCGCCGGATGCCGGTGCACATGGCCGAAGAAGGACTCCTCACGGGAGTAGCACATCTTCACCGGGCGCCCGGTGCGCAGCGCCAGCATGCTGGCGTGCACATGCATGGAGAGGTCCTCACGCGCGCCGAACGCGCCACCCACGCCGGCCAGTCGGAGCCGGACCTTGTCGTGCGGCAACCCGAGGCAGGCCACGACCTGTTCGTGGTCGACGTGGATCCACTGAGTGGCGACATAGAGGTCGACGCCCCCGTCATCTGCGGGCACCGCCATCCCCGACTCCGGGCTCAGGAATGCCTGGTCCTGCATGCCTACCTCGTACTCGCCACACACCACCACATCGGCGGGCGGCAGCGGGCCGTGCTGCGCGTCGCCCCGGCGCAGCCGCACATGCCGGACCAGATTGCCGTCCGGATGCACCCGTTCGGTGTCCGGGGCGAGGGCCGCCTCGGCGTCGGTGAGCGGCGGCAGGACGTCGTAGCTGACGCGGACCAGCGCGGCGGCCCGGCGGGCGGTCTCGCGGTGGTCCGCGGCCACCACGGCGACGGCCTCACCCTGGTAGCGCACGGTGTCCACAGCGAGCACCGGCTGGTCCACCACCATCGCGCCGTGCAGCCCCCGCCCCGGGACGTCCTGGTGGGTGAGTACCGCGTGCACACCGGGAAGGGCACATGCCTCGCGGGTGTCGATGCGCAGGATGCGGGCGTGCGGATGAGGGCTGCGGGTGGTGGACCCCCACAGCATGTTCTCGGCCCACAGGTCGGAGGAGTAGGTGAAGGTGCCGTCGGTCTTCGCCGGGCCGTCCGGCCGCGGCGCGCTGTCCCCGATCACGCCGCCGGAGACGACCGTCTCCTGATGGGGGTACCGGGCCGGTACGGCAGCGGTCACCGGCCGGCCTCGGGGGTGGGGTCCTTCAGCCGGGCGGCGGCGAGTAGCACTGCGTCAACGATGTGCTGGTAGCCGCTGCAACGGCACAGGTTCCCGGCGAGCGCGGCCCGCACCTCGGCCTCGTCGGGGTCCGGGCTGCGGCTCAACAGATCCTCGGCGGTCATCAGCATGCCGGGGGTGCAGAACCCGCACTGCACGGCTCCCGCGTCGAGGAAGGCCCGCGGCAGGGGGTGCGGTTCCTCCTGCCAGCCGGGCGGGGACAAGCCCTCGACGGTGCGCACAGGCCGGTCGTGCACCTGGGCCGCCGGCACCAGGCAGGAACAGCAGAGCAGTCCGTCCAGTTGCACCGAACAGGAGCCGCATCTGCCCTGTTCGCACGCGTTCTTCGTGCCCGGCAGGCCGATCCGTTCGCGCAGCACGTACAGCAGGCTCTCCGTCTCCCGCACGTCGTCGAGTACGTGCCGCTCGCCGTTCACGGTCAGGGTCATGCGCATGATCGCCATTCCGTCCTGTAGTGCTCCCATGTCCGGGCGAGGGTCCGTCGGGCCAGGACCGCCACGGCATGCCGCCGGTAGGCGGCACTGGCCCGGACGTCGTCGACGGGTGCGGTGTCCTGTGCGGCCAGTTCGCCGAACCGCCGCAGCACGTCCGGCGGGAGCGGGGCCCCGGACCGCCATGCCTCGCGGTCCGCCAGCGCACCGGCCAGGAACTCCTCGGCGGCCAGGGCCGGAAGGGGGCGGTCGGCGACCCCTCCCATGCCGGTGCCCACCCCTTGCCGCGCAGGCCACAGCGCCACCGCGAACGAGGCCGTGGAGAGGGTCACGGCGGCGCGGCGGCCCACCGACGCGAAGCTCTGCGGCCCGTCGGCCACCGGCAGCACGACGGCGGAGATGAGTTCGTCCGGCTCCCGGACCGTACGACCGGACCCGGTGTAGAAGTCCCTGGCCGGCACCCGCCGGGTGCCGCGCACCGAGTCCAGCTCGATCTCCGCCCGGCAGGCGAGCAGCATCGGGTGGGCGTCGCCCGCCGGCCAGGCGGCGCCCAGGCCGCCGCCAAGGGTGCCGCGGTTGCGGATCTGCCGGGAGCCGACCGCCGCGGCGGCTTCGGCGACGCCGGGCAGCGGGCCGCTCAGTTCGTCGGCCAGCCGGGTGTACGTCAAAGTCGCGCCGAGCCGGACCGTCCCTTCTTGCCGCCGCCAGGCGGCCGCGGTCCCCAGCCGAGAGAGGTCCAATACCACGTCGGGGGGTGCGTCACCCGCGTTCAGCCGGACCATCACCTCCGTGCCTCCCGCGACCGGCACGGTGGTGGGCCGTGCCGCCATCATGGCGAGGGCTTCGTCCCAGTGGCGCGGCAGCAGGAACTCCATCATTCCCCCGTGGTCATGCGTCGGCGGACCGGCGGCAACTGAACGACACCCACGGCGGATTGGCGAAGTAGTTCTGCCAGTAGGGCCAGCCGAATTCGAAGACCCCCTCGACCGCGAGTTCGGTGGATGCCCACCGGAAGTCCTCGAAGCCGGCGGCCGCGAAGGTCTCCTCGTAGACCGATGCGTGCAGCAGATAGGCGCGGAAGTCGAACGGCGGCCGGGTACCCGCCGTGACACGGATCTGGCTGCCGCGCGGCAGTGTGCGCTCGCGTGCGAAGGTGAAGCCATATTTGGCCAGGCCCGGCCCGTCGAGGTCCAGGTCCGGCCGTGCGGCCAGCGCACGGAAGGCGCCGCCGGGACGGAGATGGCGCGCGACGGAGTGAGCCATCTTCAGCATGGCGTCCGGGGAATCGGCGTAATTGAGCAGATAGATGGCGAGGACTGTGTCGAAGGTACCGAGCGCGGGGAGTTCCGCGGCGTCCGCGACCCGGTACGTGATGCCGAGCGGGTCGGCCGCCTCCAGCCGCTCGGCCACCGCCACCATCTCGGCGGAGATGTCCGCACCCACCACGCGTTCGGCACCAAGTCGCCGCGCGGCCCTCGTGTAGACCCCGCTGCCGCACGCCAGATCCAGAACACGTTGTCCGCGGAGGTCACCCATGAGCCGCAGGACGCTCGGCCGCTCCACGAACCGGGTCAGCGGCAGCTGCTTGGACGCCTCATATGCCGCACCTATTAGGTCATACTGCGGAATATTCTCCTCCGAAGCCTCTGACATAGTGACTCCTTGAAAACCGGAAGGGCGGGTAATCCGCCCGGATAAAAATGGCCATTCAGCTGCCGGCTTCGAATTCACGCAACGTTAATCAACGGCTACTTTCACAGACACACCCATCATTTCCCGGTGGCATGCGCCGGTCTCCACGGGAGCCCCGCAGGGACACCGAGAGATTACGCCCCTGACACCGAAGTGATAGGCGATGGACCCAGACCTTCAAGTCTCATATATCACCACATTCCATAACTTTCCCCTGCGATGTGCGGGGTCCGAGCGCGACGGACGACGCGTAGCGGGAAGGCCCGATGGAAGACTGGGGTCAGATAGACCCGACGGGCGGCGTGACACCTGACGGAGTGAGGGAGATGCAAAAAATCCTCCTTGACCGGAAAAGCATGCCTGACTCATCTTGAACGAAGAAATTCATCTCGATATCCTTGCACCGCATTATCACCTATGACACGCGGGGGGAAAATGTTGGATTTCTTATCCCGAGCCAGGGACGGAGAAGCCCAGAGTTTACTTATCGAGGCCGCCGCAGGTATGGGCCGCAGCAGCATGCTGCGTGCCGCCGGGAAAGCCGCGCCCGGATTCGGCTTTCGCGTCCTCACCGCCCGTGCCCGCGCCTCGGAGCAGAATATGGAGTACGGCGTCGCCCACCAGCTCATGGCAAGGCTCGGCGACACGCGGGGAACCGACGGGTCACCAGACCGGCCCGGCAGACTTTCCTGCCCCTTTCCCAGCGAGGGCCCGACGCCGGCCGACGCCGACCTGCACCCGCTGATGCGAGTGCTGGCCAATGACGTGCCGGTCCTGCTGGCCATCGACGACCTGCAGTGGATGGACCTGTCCTCACTACGCTGCCTCGGCTACCTGATGGCGCGGCTGGAGAGCTCCCCGGTCGCTCTGGTGGCCAGTCTCGCGCTCGGCGAGGCATCGGCCAACTCCCTGATGACCGAGGTGCTTTCGGGGTTCCAGCACAGGGTGGTGCTGGCCGGGCTGACCACCGACGAGGCAGCCCTCCTCGCCACCGATACGCTCGGCGCCCCCGCGAAGCCGGAGACTCTCGAAGCCGCCGTCGACGCCACCGGTGGCAGCCCCTACCTCCTCAACGCCCTCTTCCGCGCACTGCGGCTGAACAATCTGCGCCCGTGCGACATCACCCCCCAGGACATCGCGTCACAAGGGCCGGTGGAAGTGGCTGAGACCCTTTTGAGCCGCTACGAGCGCGCCTGGCCCGGCGCGGAGACAACGGCGGAAGCCACCGCGGTGCTCGGCGGCGCCGCCTCCGTCGCCACCATCGCCAGACTGACCGGCGGTGAAGAGCTGGAGGTGGCCGACACCGTCGAGTCCCTTGGGCGGGCCGGACTCCTGGCCCAGGACGCCGACACCGTCCGCTTCACCCAGCCCATGGTGCGCGCCTCGGTACTGGCCCGGCTGCCGCCGAGCCGCCGCAACGCCCTGCATACCCGGGCGGCCCATGTGCTGTACGAGACCGGCGCACCGCACGAACAGATCGCTACGCAGATCCTGCGCAGCCACAACGACGCGGCCGAGCACTGGACGTGCAGCGTGCTGAGCGAGGCCGCCCGGGAGGCCGTGGGCCGCGGCGCATACGAGGTAGCACGCGACTATCTGATCCGCGGCCTGCAGGAATGCGAGGGCCGGTGCCAGGGCAAACTTCTGCGGGTCCTCGGCCAGATCGAACTCTCCACGGATCCGGCGACCGCGGCCGAATACTTGCGCAAGGCGCTGGCCCTCAGCCCCGACCCGGCCGAGCGCACCGACATCCAGATCGACCTGATTCACTCCCTCTACATTCTGGACCAGCCGCACGAGGCCAAGGAAATCCTGGAGAAGGGTCTCGCGGAGAGCGGCAGCAGCGACCCCACGGGCGGACCAAGGCTGTGGGGCGAGCAGTTCGTGCTGGGAGTCCTGGCCGGCAGAGAGGCCGGCCAGGACTCCCTCGGCAGCGGGCCGGAGACCGTCTCGCCCGGATCCGTCGACCCGCTCGACCATCGGCTCCGGCTGGACCTGGCCAGCATGCTGGCCTGCTGCCGCGGCGAGGCCCGGGAGGAAGCTGTCCAGCAAGCCGAACGGTCGCTGCGCAGACCCTACACCGGCCTCAACGAGCGGCTGGCCGCCCGCACCGTACCCATCCATGTGCTCACCACAGCCGATGAGCTGGACAGTGCCCTCAGCGAGTCCGATGCGCTCGTCGAGCAGGCCAAGGGCGCCCGCTCCCGGACGCTCGGTGCGCTGGCGCACAGCATGCGCGCCGAGGTCCACATCCGGATCGGCAACGTCCCCAAAGCGCTGGAGGACGCGTACTGCGCCCTGAAGCTGATGCCGCTGTCCTCCTTCGAGTACTGGGTGTGCACCGGCCAGGCCATGGCCGCGGGGGTTGGCGCACTGGTCGAGACCGCACAGTTCGAGGAGGCGCACCTCCTCCTCGCACGGGCCGGGCTGGAACACCAGCTGCCCGACCGCAGCAGCTTCGGCCCGCTCCTCTTCCACCGTGCGCAGCTGCGGATGGCCGACGACGACGTCGAGGGCAGCCTGGCCGATCTCATGGAGTGCGGCGCGCAGCTGGCGAAGTCGGGCACCGTCAACCCGGCGGTGCTGACCTGGCGTTCCGATGCGGCACTGGCCTACGCGGAGCTCGGCGACCGTCAGGAGGCACGCCGGCTCATCGACACCGAGCTTTCCAGGGCCCGCCGCTGGGGTGCTCCCCGGGCCATCGGGCGCGCGCTGCGGGCGGCCGGTCTGCTGGCCAAAGGCCGCAAGGGGGAAGCCATGCTGGGCGATGCCGCGCAGGTCCTGGAGTCCTCACCGGCCCGGCTCGATCTCGCCCGGGTACTGGCCGATCTGGGCATCCTGGCCAGGCGCTCCCACCGCCTCCAGGACGCCCGCGAGTATCTGCGCCGGTCGCTGTCGCTGGCCGAGATCTGCGGCGCGACGAAGCTGGCGCAAACCGTCCGCGAGGAACTGCTGGTGTCCGGCGCCCGGCCGCGCCGCCCGACCGAGGTGGGCATCGACGCGCTGACCCCCACCGAGCGCAGGGTCGCGCTGCTGGCCGTGTCCAAGCGCACCAACCGTGAGATCGCGGCGAGCCTGTTCGTCGCGCAGCGGACCGTCGAACTCCATCTGAGCGCGGTGTACCGCAAGCTCTCGATACCCGGCCGCTCCGGCCTCGCCGACTACTTCGGCGAGCGCCCGAACGACCCGCCCGAACGTCTCGGGAAGGAGCAACCCGACAAGGCGCGCGCAGAAGCCGGCCCGGCAGTGCTCCCTGACAATGGAGCGGCCGCCCGGCCCGCTTCCTCCACGGCGATGATGAGGTCCCGTCTGGTGATTCCGCGCGGGCTGAGCGCGTCGACGGGGCGGCTGTGGTAGGGCTGCTCCCCACCTGACGGCCGGATCCGGTACCCACCGGGTCCGGGGCGGCCTGCCTGGTCGCGCAGACACCGGACGAGAATCCGAGGAGGATCATGCACGCCGACCGGTACACCGACATGGCGGCAGACGCAGGCAGGACCGACGGACAGCTGTCGGGCGACGCCCGGGTGGCGCCGGCCGTCCGCTCGGGGCCCGGCGCACCGCGAGGCGCCGACGAGGCGGCCGAAGCGGTGCAAACGGCTTCCGCACCGAGCGCCCCCGGCTGGGGCGCGGCCGGCCTGGGCACTCCCACGACCTTTGTGCTGCTGCGGCACGGCGAGACCGCGATGACGCCCGAGAAGCGGTTCTCCGGCAGCGGTGGCACCGACCCCGAACTATCCGCCACGGGACGCCGACAGGCCGCGGCGGCCGCCACCGCCTTCGCCGCGCGGGGCGGGGTCCAGGCCGTCGTCAGCTCACCGCTGCGGCGCTGCCGGGAGACCGCCGAGGCGGTGGCCGGCCGGCTCGGCCTGGAGGTGCGGATCGAGGACGGGCTGCGGGAGGCCGACTTCGGTGCATGGGAGGGGCTGACCTTCGCCGAGGTGCACGAGCGCCACCCCACCGAGCTCGCCGCCTGGCTCGGCTCCCCCGACGTGGCGCCCACCGGCGGGGAGTCCTTCGCCGCGGTCGCCCGCCGCGTCGGGACGACCCGCGACGTGCTCATCGACCGCTACCAGGGCCGGACCGCGCTGCTGGTCACCCATGTGGCGCCGATCAAGACCCTGGTCAGGCTCGCGCTCGGTGCCCCCGCGGAGTCCCTGTTCCGGATGGAGCTGTCCGCGGCGTCCGTGTCGACGGTGGCGTACTACACCGACGGCAAAGCCTCGGTGCGGCTGCTGAACGACACCTCCCACCTGCGCTGACCCGCCGCTGCCGACAGGCACAGGGCTGCGCTGGGGTCGGCCAGTTGCCGCAGGGCGAACTCGCCTTCCTCTCCAGCCTGTTGATGTCGTCGCGGCGTGCACTCGGCCGGATCCGGATCAGTGACACCACCCGGAAGGCCCGCTGCTCCGGCCGACGCGGTCCTGGCACCGGCCGGAGCAGACGGCGCCTTTTGCGCGGAACGAGTCGGCCCGTGACCGCCTGGCAACGGCACCGGGAAACCAGACGTGTGCGTATTCCAAGATCACGGTGGACAACTGCCTCAAGGATGGCTTGACGTGACGGCAGCGTTCCTGGGACTCCCCCTGACATGTGCGATCGCAGGTGACACTCGTCGGCCACGGTGCAACGCGTATCTGGGGGCAGATGGCGCGCGCACCACCACAACGGACGCAGCGAGTCGGGCCGCATCCACAGAACGGGGAACCTCAGCCGGCCGCAGCGAGGACCAACGGAAGAACCTGTTCGCTGCCCGCCCGACGGAGTAGACGGGCAGCGACCGCGAGAGTCCAGCCGGAATCCGTGTAGTCGTCCACGAGCAGGACGGGGCCGGGAGAGCCGGCCAGCCCGCCGGCCAGATCCTCACCGACGGTAAAGGTGGCGGACAGACCTCTGAGGCGTTGGGCGGAGTTGCTGCGGCGCGCCGCGTGTGCGCCGCTGGGCCCCGTGTAGGTCAAGGTACCCAGGAAGGGGAGTCGGCCGATGGTCGCAATTCCCTGGGCAAGGGAACCGACCAGCTGCGGGCGTGCCAGTGACGGCACAGCAACTACTCCCACCGGCCGGGCAGAGGCATCCGTGACGTTCGGCGCCCAGCCCCCCGGAGAGCGTGCCCAATCAGCGAGGACCGCCACAGCTGCCCGGAGGACATCGTCGGGCACCAGCCCATCCCGCGCGTTCTCAGCCAGCAGCGGGCGCAACCGATTGCCCCAGCCGATGTCCGAGAGACGCCCCAAGGCACGCCCGATGGAAGACTGTTCTCCGGCCGGAATGCGCCCCTTGAGGTCGATGCCCAGTGCAGGCATTCCCGTCGGCCACATCCGGCGCGGCTCGACCTCCACGCCCGGACGATCCAGTTCCTTCGCCGCCCCCGTCAAGGTCTCCGCCGAAACCGAGGAATCTGTCCAGGTGCCCGCGCAGTTGTCGCAACGGCCGCACGGAGCCGCCCCCTCGTCGTCCAACTGCCGGCGGAGGAACTCCATCCGGCACTGGGACGTGCCCGCGTAATCGCGCATGGCCTGCTGCTCGGCCGTCCGCTGCTTGGCCACCCACGCGTAGCGCTCGGCGTCGTACACCCACTCGGCTCCCGTGGCCGTCCAGCCACCCTTCACCCGCTTGACCGCACCGTCGACATCCAGCACCTTCAACATCGACTCCAGTCGGCTGCGCCGAAGATCCACCGCCGCCTCCAGGGCCGGCACGGACAACGGCCGTCCCGCATCGGCGAGAGCCGAGAGGGTCTGTCGAACCTGGGCCTCGGGCGGGAAGGCGGTATCGGCGAAATAGCGCCAGATCGCTTCATCCTCCTTGCCCGGAAGCAAAAGCACATCAGCGTGCTCGACGCCCCGGCCGGCCCGGCCGACCTGCTGGTAATAGGCGATCGGTGAGGACGGCGAGCCGAGATGAATCACGAAGCCCAGGTCTGGCTTGTCGAAGCCCATACCAAGTGCCGATGTTGCGACCAGCGCCTTGACCCGGTTCTCCTGCAGGTCGACCTCAGCCTGCAGTCGCTCGGCGTTCTCCGTCTTGCCCGTGTACGAGGCCACGTTGAAGCCACGCTGACGCAGGAAGGCGGTGGTCTCCTCGGCTGCGGCCACCGTCAGGGTGTAGATGATGCCGGATCCCTGCAGCTCGTCCAGGTGCTCAGCGAGCCACCCCAGACGGTGCGCCGCGTCCGGGAGCTGGACCACGCCCAAGCGCAGGCTTTCCCGCTCCAGCGGGCCACGCAGCACCAGAGCCTGGCCGGCACCGGTACCCAACTGCTCGGCCACATCGGCAGTAACCCGCGCGTTCGCGGTCGCAGTGGTGGCCAGCACCGGCACACCGGCAGGAAGCTCGGCCAGCATCGCCCGCAACCGCCGGTAGTCCGGCCGGAAGTCATGCCCCCAGTCGGAGATGCAATGCGCCTCGTCCACCACCAGCAGACCGGTCGTGGCCGTAATCCTGGGCAGCACCTGATCGCGGAAATCGGGGTTGTTGAGGCGTTCCGGACTCACGAGGAGGACGTCGGTCTCGCCGCGCTCGACCTCCCCGTAGATGGTGTCCCACTCCTCCGGGTTGGCCGAGTTGATGGTGCGTGCCTGGATACCGGCCCGCGCCGCCGACTCGACCTGGTTACGCATCAACGCCAGCAACGGCGAGATGATCACCGTGGGGCCGGAGCCACGTCGACGCAGCAAAGCGGTGGCCACGAAGTACACCGCCGACTTGCCCCACCCGGTGCGCTGCACCACCAGGGCACGTCGGCACTCCTCCACCAGAGCCGCCACCGCCTGCCACTGATCCTCCCGTAGCCTCGCCGAGCCGTCCGGAGCACCGACGAGCTCAGCAAGGATGGCGTCGGCTTCGGTACGGAGATCCAGGTTGTCCATCCCTCCATGCAACCCGATGGCACTGACAATCGACCAATCCGCCGCTTCACCCAACGTGACGACTGGCTCGCGGACGGTCCACCGATCGCGCGCCGACCGAAGACGGCCAAGGCCGAGCACCCGGCCATGACCCTCCTCGATCGATACGTTCGCGCAGGTCAGTGCTCTATCTCGGCCTGGAACTCGATTGCCCTCCCTGTTCCGTGGCCCGGAACGCCTCAACAACCCCGATGTCCGCGACCAGGTCCTGCCCAAGCCGGCCGCCGCGCCCGGGCTGCTGGTCGTGGACGAGACCCACTGCATCTCCGACTGGGGCCACGGCTTCCGGCCCGAGCACCGACGGCTGCACACCATGCTCGCCGATCTCCCGCCCGGCGTGCCCGCGCCGGCCACGACCGCCACGACCGCCACGACCAACGCGCGCGTGACCGCCGATGTCGCGGAGCGGCTCGGCACGGGAGGTTCGTCGGACGCATTGGTCCTGCGCGGCCCGTTGAACCGGGACAGCCTGAGCCTGGGCGTACTACGGCTGCCGGATGCCGCACACCGCATGGCCCGGCTCGCCGACCACCTCGACGACCTGCCAGGTTCGGGCATCGGGCGCGCGTTGGGGCGCTTGCCGGACATCGGCTGGGGCAGTCGGCTGCGGCCGATGCTCGCGCCCGGGACAGCGGACGCGCCCGTGCCGGACGACGTGACGAAGGCCGTGGTGGACGTGCCGGCCGACTGGGCCAAGGGTCCCGGCGGCTGGGCCTCTGGGGCCGCCGGCGCGCAAGCCACGGCCGACCGACGTGGTCACCGTCGCCTCACGTACCCGACCACGGCTGATCCACTCCCTGGGCGCGCATCGCGGAGATCGGCCGCCTGCCGCTGCTCGGATCGGTGGAGTACGCCGCAGAGGCGCCGCGGATGTCCCGCAGCAACAGCGCGCGGCGTCTGCACGCACTGGACGGTGCGCTGGCCGTGCCACCCGCGTCGGCCTCCGCACTCATGGCGGCAAGCGGTCCGGTCCTGCTCGTGGGCGACTACACCGAGACCGGCTGGACCCTGGCGGTCGCGGCCCGCCTTCTCAGAAAGGCGGGAGCCCAGGGAGTGCTGCCACTGGTCCTGGCCGTCCAGGGCTGATACCCGCCACACCGGCGCACGCTCGACGCACGGCGTCCGAAAGTACCCTGATTCGCCCGACGCACGAGTCGCCCGACGACCCTCCGGGTAGGGACATAAGACGCAGACTGCTGGATAAGGGTCGGTGACCCCAATTGCTCGTTGCCGCATTTCAGTTCGACAGGAAGAATTGAAGTCCGCTCCCTGCACGGCTCGCCCGTGATCCGGTTGGGCTTTGCTGCGGTGCGCGCCCTCCGAATCCGACCCCGCCCGCAGTGTGGGCGCGTAGCCGAAGGGAGGAACGTGACCTTCGGATTCGCTCCGTCCTCGGCGGCTTCGTTCTCGACGTCCGCATCCGCCGCTTCCGCCAGCCGCCTGCTTGAGCCCGCGGAGTGGGCCGCGGCGGGGATCCCTCTGCTACGCAACCCCCGCGAGGTGGTCAGCGGGCTGCACATCCGGCACCGGCCCAAGGCGTCGACCGCGGTCGTCGCGGTCCTGGATCCCGAGGAAAGGCTGCTGGCGAGCGCCTCGTTCACCCGCCGCCCGGTACCGGCCGACGGCTGGATGTTCCGCAATGCGCTGCTGTCCCAGCTGCGCCGGGTCATCCCGCACGATCTGCGGCGCCGCACGCCCGTGCGCACGGCGGTGCTGCTCTACTGCCGCGAGGGGGACGCACGCTGGACGGAAGAGGACGGCGCCTGGATGTGGGGACTGCGTGACGCCTGCACCCTGCACGGGTTGCGCTGCGGGGCGTACATCACTCTGACCCGGGACGGCTGGCAGGTGCTGGGCGAGGGCCGCGGCGGGCGTCGCCCGAACGTGGACTCGATGCCAGAACCCTTCGCCACCGCGGACGCACCGCCCTCGTCACCCCGCACCGGCGGCGCCGTCTCGGACGTATTGCGCCGCGCGGCGGCCCGATGAGCGGTACCGTCCTTTGACCAAGCAGATCCGCTCCGTGCTCTGGTGAGCCTGCCGGTCTCACGCCGACCCGTTTGACCGACGCCGGTGCGAGATCCACGGTGGGTCCGTATGGCGCCCGGGCCATCGCAGACCAATGCCCGGTCCCGGTACGGCGCTCCCGGCAGGAACGACCGTTCTCCGGTTCCCGGGCACGCCGGAACCGTCGCCGTGCACGTGCCCGCCGAAGCGGTGCCTTCGACGCCCTTGCCCTCGATGGTCCGGCAGGATGCCGGACGCGGCTCAGACGCCCGTGCCGAGCAACGAGTTGATCTGCTGCAGGTCGCCGCAGACAATCAGCAGGGCACCGGCTCGGGCATGGGCCAGCGGCAGGGCGGCGGCAGCAGCGGTATCGGGACCGCCATTGACCGCGACCACCACCACCGGACGGGATGCCGCACGAGAGGCGACGGCGGCGTCCGCGTAGAAGACGTCGTCGCCGGCTTCGTGCTGCGCCCAGTAGGAGGCGTCACCGAAGGACAGTTCGTGCTCGGCCCATGGGTGCGGCCGACCGGTGGTGATCACCAGCACGTCACCGGGGGCACGGCCGGACTCCAGGAGCAGGTCCACCGCCTCGTCGGCGGCATCGAGCGCTCCCTCGGCGGAGGCCGGGATCAGTTGGATCTGCGGGGTCGCCGCAGGGACGGCGGAGGCGGCCGGACCCGACGGGCCCGGCTTGGCGGCGGCCGTGTCACGCGGCGTACGTTGCACCGGCGGCGCGGGCCGGAGAGGCCCTGGACGACCGGGACGCGACGGAGCCGCGGGGCGGGGGCCGGGTACGGGGCGGGGGGTCGGCGCGGTGCGGCCACTGGCCGGCGTGACGCGGGGACCCTGGGCACTCTCGTGAATCTGAGGCTCCTCGGGAATGAGAGGCATGAGCTGATATTTATCAAACGCCGGTCTGACGCGCACGACCGGGTGGCACAACAGTGCGAGTGGAGACGTCAGAAATCGAAGCCGAGCTGGCCCTCGATCTCCGGAACGCTTCCCTCCGCCCAGCTGCGGACCTTCTTGAGGTGCCGCCACTGGGGCAGCGCATCAAGATACGCCCACGACAACCGGTGGTACGGGGTGGGGCCCCGCTCCTCCAGTGCGGCCTTGTGCACGGGAGATGGATACCCGGCGTTGTCCGCAAAACCGAAGTCTGCATGGTCGATACCCAGTTCGGCCATCATTTTGTCGCGCTGAACTTTGGCGATCACCGAGGCCGCCGCCACCGCCACACAGGAGCGGTCGCCCTTGATCACCGTACGTACCTTCCAGGGCGTGCCCAGGTAGTCGTGCTTCCCGTCGAGGATCACCGCGTCGGGGCGGGCCGGAAGGGCGTCCAGGGCGCGCACGGCCGCGAGCCGCAACGCCGCCGTCATCCCCAGTGCATCGATCTCCTCCGGGGAGGAGTGCCCCAGGGCGTAGGACGTCACCCAGGTCCGCAGGGCCTCGGCCAGCTCCGTGCGCCGTTTGACGGTGAGCAGCTTGGAGTCGGTGAGACCGACCGGCGGTCGGCGAAGTCCGGTGACGGCCGCACAGACGGTGACGGGTCCGGCCCACGCGCCGCGCCCCACCTCGTCGATACCGGCAATGACCTTCGCTCCGGTCGTGGCGCGGAGGGAGCGCTCGACGGTGTGAGTAGGTGGTTCGTACGGCATGGCGCCCATAGCGTACGCCGCCAGGATCCCCGAGCGACACTCCGGCCCACCCTTCGGCCGGGGCGCCACCACGCCTCGGGATCAGGCACTGTCGGGCCGAAGCAGCGGCAGCATCAACTGGTCGATCAGCACGTCGATGTCACGATCGGACCATTCGCTGCCGCATATTTCGGTGCGGTGCATCATCATCGCCGGGATGGCGTCGTGGACATAGCCCTTCGCCGCATCAGGGCGCGCCTCACCCCGCTCCATTCCCCGAGTTATGAACTCATACAGCAGCCTGACCGTCGGCCCTACGAGGCCCTCGATGATCACACCGTGGAAGCACTCCACCCGCAGTGATTCGCACTCGTGAGTCATCAAGTGCAGTGCAAAGCCGGGGCGGGAGAACATCGCATGATCACCGGTGCGATGTTCGTCGTCATCGGACTCGCCTGGCGGAGCTTCATCAGCCCCGACAGCTCCTACCTCGGAGGGGCGCTGGGCCCGATGCCGGTGTTCGGCTTCGGCAGGGGCCTGAGCTTCGTGACGGTGGCGGTCACGGCCGTCTCCGGCGCCGCTCACCATGAGGCGGGCGCGCGGCGTCCCGAGCTGCTCAACGCCACACAGCAGGTGGGCGGTTCGCTGGCCCTGTCCATCCTGACCAGTGTCTTCGGCCCGGCGAGCAAGGACGAGGCGGCGAAGCAACTGCCGAAGTTCCTCGCCGACGGCTCGCCCGCCCAGAAGACGGAGTTCGCCAGGACGCAGCACATGCCCGCACCTTGGGGGCACGAGATGCTCGCGCACGGCATCTCGACCGCGTTCACACCCGCCACCGCGATGGCCGAACTCGCTCTGGCCACCGCCTGATTGGTGATCAAGGTGCGCAAGAATGATCTCGAAGCCCACTCCGAAGTCGCGGGCCCGAGGATCGGCTGAGCCGGAAGGCGCCAGGCAAGGCCGCGGATGGCCGACCCTGGGCCGGGGGATGGACGGAGAGGGCAACGGTCCATCCCTCCGCACCGCGGCCGCCACGGCCGAGAGGAAGACCAGCACCACCGGCACCAGCACCAGCACCAGCACCAGCACCAGCACGACCAACGCCATCACCACACCCCCTACCACCCACGGAATCTCTGGTCTGTGCGCACCCACACGTCGCACAGCCGATGCCAGGACAACGCCTGGGCGTCACACAGAGTTCCCAGCAATCACGTAGGGTTTCCACGACCGGTGCCGACCGTGCCGTCAGGCCGCCGTCATCCAGTCCGGGAGCGTCTCCGTACGCTCCAGCCACTCGGTCGGCGGTGTCCCCGCCTTTCCGGCCGCCAGCACTCCGCCCACGATGGCGCAGGTGGTGTCGACATCCCCGCCGACCTGGGCGGTCGTCCAGAACGCCGCCTCGTAGTCACCGAGCGCGCGGGCCGCCGACCAGAGAGCGAAGGGGACGGTGTCATGGGCGGACGTATGCCGTCCGCAGCCCAGGACGGCTGCGACGGTACCCGCGTCGGCATGGTCCAGCATGTCCCGGGCACGCCGCAGACCCTCGCCCACGGCGCTCTTCGGCACGAGCGCGACGACGCCGTCGAGCAGCGTCTCGGGGCTGGGCGGGCCGTCGGGGGCGGCGGCCAGTGCGGCGGCCGCGGCGACGGCCATGGCCCCGACGACGGCCTCGCGGTGCTGGTGGGTCGGGTACGCCGAGATCTCCGCCTGGTGCGCCGCCTGTTCCGGATCGTCCGCGTACCAGGCGCCCAGGGGTGCGATCCGCATCGCCGCGCCATTGCCCCAGGACCCCTGTCCGTTGAAGAGCCCGGCGGCCAACTCACGCCAGTCGTGGCCCTCGCGGACGAGGCGCAGCAGTCGGTTGACCGCCGGTCCGTAGCCGCGGTCGAAGTCGTGGTGCTCGGCGAAGGAGCGGGCGAGCGCGTCCTGGTCGATGCGGCGGTGCGCGGCGAGGACGGCGACCACGGAGCAGGCCATCTCCGTGTCGTCCGTCCACTGCCAGGGGCCGGGCGACAGTTCGCGGCGCTTCAGCAGCGGATAGTTCGCCGGAACGAAGAACTGCGAGCCGAGCGCGTCCCCCACGGCGAGTCCGCGCAGACTGGTCAGGGCGCGGTCCAGGCGCCCCAGGGGAGAGGTATCGGCGGTCATCGCCGTGCCACTCTATCCGGTGATCCAGTGCGGCAGCGGGTCCCGCCAGCGCTCGAAGGGCCGGTCGAGCGTGTACTTGCCGTCGTCACCGAGAACGAGCATGCGCATCTCCGCGTTCCCGGGGTTCGACAGCGATTCGCATTCCGCGACCGTCCAGTGGAACCAGCGCATGCAGAACAGCCGCATGGCCAGGCCGTGGGTCACCAGGAGCACGTTCGGCGGATGGTCCGGGGCCTCGAAGCTGCGGAACAGGCTCTCCAGGAAGCCCCCGACCCGGTCGTACACATCGGCGCCCGACTCACCCTGCGGGAAGCGGAAGAAAAAGTGCCCGTACGCGTCGCGGTATGTCTTCTGGAGGCGTACGTCGTCGCGGTCCTGCCAGTTCCCCCAGTCCTGCTCACGCAGTCGCGGTTCCTCGCGCACCCGTATCAGCTCGGGGTCGAGGTGGAAGGCGCGGAGCGTCTCGTGCGTACGCCGGTACGGAGAGACGTACACGCTCACCCGCTCCCGGCCGAACACCTCCCGGAGCCGCTTCCCGGTCTCCGCGGCCTGCTGCCAACCGCGCTCGGTGAGTGCGAGGGCGTGGTCGGGTTCCCGCTCGTAGACGGAGTCATCGACATTGCCCGTCGACTCGCCGTGCCGGACCAGTACGATGCGCCGTGGTCGTGCCATGCCGAAACCCTAGATCGGGTGACGCCCTGCCGAGCACTCGGGAGCGCTCCATACGGCGTAGGTCACACGAATCCTGCACCATGGGCCACACAGGGGCACATGTTTCACGCCCTCGGTGTCAGACCGTCCAGGTCGGCTCCAGTTCCACGATGTCACCGGTGAGCGCCGCGACGTCCGCTTCGGTCTGTGCCCGTAGGGCCAGCCGCTCCACGCGCTCGGTGCGGTACTTGCCGTGCTCGGCGGCCGAGCGCCACATCGACAGGATCATGAACTCGTGCTCCGGGGCCTCGGCGAACATGCCGCGGATCATGCCGGGCGAGCCGGCCATGGCGGGGTTCCAGACCTTCTCCTGCATCAGCGTGAAGTTCTCCACACGTTCTTCGTGGACGCGGCAGAGGGCGACACGGATCAGGTCGGAGTCCGCGAACCTCGGTTCGAAGCCGGTCTTCACGTCGAAGCGGTACTCGAAGAGTTTGACCTGGCTGTCCTTGAAGGTGCCCGCCTGGGACGCCGCGAGCCGGTCGTGGGAGCGGGCCATGAAGGAGTCGTAGAAGGCGCGGCTCTCCCAGAAGGTGAAGATGTGTGCCACGCCGGGCCGCCGTCGGCTCCAGCCGCCGCCCTGCCCGCGAAATCCCGGCTCCCCCAGAAGCCCCGCCCACTTTCGCTGCCCCCGCTCGAACCCACGGCGGTCCATCACGGTGCAGCGAATCCACTTGACCAGCACCGCGCCATCGTAAGGCCATGGAGCGTGGCACCGGTCACGCTCCGCGAGAGATCACCCACGCACCGGCCCACAGCGCATGGCACGATGGACAACGAATCTTGGTCTCCAGGGAGTTGGGACGCAGCCCAGAGGGGGAAGGGGAAGCCTCGTGAACGGCTTGAGCAAGGGGACACGCAAGGTCGAGGTCGCGTTGCAGTGGGATCCGAGCCCGATGGGACAGCCACCCACCGATCTCGATCTCATCGCCGCCACGTACAGGAAGGACGAACCATACGGCACGCCGGATTACCTGGTGCACTTCGGCAGCCGCTCGCCCGACGGAACGATCAACCTCAACCGGGACAGCTCGGACGGGAAGGGCTTCGGCCCGGACGAGGTCATGACGCTGGAGCTCGACCGGCTCAACGACCGGTACGCCCGCGTGGTGGTCGGTGTCGTCATTCAGCAGCGGCCTGCGGACCGCAGGTTCGCCGCCGTCCTCAACCCGGCGGTGCGCATACGCGAGGGCTACACCATCCTGGCCGAGGAGGATTTCGGATCCGTCCCCCGGGCGACCGCGGCGACCGTCGCGGAGTTCGTACGTGACGAGTCCGGTGGGTGGGACTTCCATCCCGGGGTGCATGGCTTCGAGGACGATCCCGCGGTCTTCAGCAGGACCATGGGCCGGCGCGGTGGCCCCGACGGTCGGTCCGAGTAGGGCGACGATCGCGGGAGCCCAGGCCGACGCGTCCAGGACCGCCCGGCGTCGGTGGCGCCAGGCCGACTCGTCCGTGTCGGGTGTGCTGGCGCCGTAATCCGCCAGTACATGGAACGGTCGCTGCGTACGCATCGTGTGGGACGTCAGGCGGGGGCCGGACCTGGCTGGTCCGGGAACTCCTGGACGACGGGCGCCGCCCACCCCGTCGAGTGGGCCTCGGCACGACCGGGGTGGCAGAGGATTCGGGCGAATCCCGGAGGCGCAAAGGTGCGGGCCAAGTGGCAGGCTCTGTGAAGTGCGCCGCCGCGCAGTCGCCAAGGCGTCGCGCCCGGTCGCGCCCAGGGCGCGTCCGGGCCGAGTGGCCGACGCACCACCGAGACTTCCGCCCGGGTCGGTCCGGCAGCACCGGTTCACGGGGCCCAGGTCCGCCACGAGCGCTTCCGTCGACACCGACCGCGCGGGGCGCGCACCGGACGGCGCGCGGAGGACGCCACTCCGGCTCTGTGACAGAGCGAGGGCCGGAGGGGCGGCGCGGGTCGCCCGGCGCGTGAGCGGAGAAGGGGCGCCGGACCGCAGCCGGCGCCCCTCAGTTCACGGGATCAGCTGCAGCCGCTCGTCGAGCCGCAGCCCTCGCAGATGTAGCAGGAGCCGGCCCGCTGCATCTTCGTACCGCAGGAGAAGCACAACGGGGCGTCGGCCTGAATGCCCAGCTGCATCTCCACGAGTTCGGCGCTGGTGTGTGCCTGCTTCGGAGCGGACTCGGCCGCCTCGCCGCCGGCCCGTGGGGTGGACACGGCCTTCAGATCGGTCTGACGCGGCGCCGACTGGGCCAGGCCCTCGACGTCGACCTCGTCCTCCGTCGGCTCGTAGGAGCCGGTCTCCAGGTGACGCTGGCGCTCCTCGGCGGAGTGGATACCGAGCGCGGAGCGCGTCTCGAAGGGCAGGAAGTCCAGCGCCAGGCGACGGAAGATGTAGTCGACGATCGACTGGGCCATCCGCACGTCCGGGTCGTCGGTCATACCGGCCGGCTCGAAGCGCATGTTGGTGAACTTGGAGACATAAGTCTCCAGGGGCACGCCGTACTGAAGGCCGACGGAGACGGCGATGGAGAAGGCGTCCATCATGCCCGCGAGGGTCGAACCCTGCTTGGACATCTTCAGGAAGACCTCACCGAGACCATCATCCGGGTAGGAATTGGCGGTCATGTAGCCCTCGGCGCCGCCTACGGTGAAGGACGTGGTGATGCCGGGACGTCCCTTCGGGAGGCGCTTGCGGACCGGGCGGTACTCGACGACCTTCTCGACCTTGGGGGCCTCCTCGGCCTTGGCCTCGGTCTTCTTGGCGTCGTCCTTCTTCTTCGCGGAGAGCGGCTGGCCCACCTTGCAGTTGTCACGGTAGATCGCGAGCGCCTTGACGCCCATCTTCCACGCCTCGAAGTAGATCTCCTCGACCTCCTCGACGGTCGCCGACTCCGGCATGTTGACCGTCTTGGACAGGGCACCGGAGATCCACGGCTGGATCGCGGCCATCATGCGGACGTGGCCCATCGGGGAGATCGCCCGCTCGCCCATGGCGCAGTCGAACACCTCGTAGTGCTGGTGCTTGAGGCCGGGGGCGTCGATCACGTTGCCGTGCTCGGCGATGTGGGCGACGATCGCCTCGATCTGCTCCTCCTGGTAACCCAGGCGGCGCAGGGCCTGCGGGACGGTGCCGTTGACGATCTGCATCGAGCCGCCGCCGACCAGCTTCTTGAACTTGACCAGAGCGAGGTCGGGCTCCAGGCCGGTGGTGTCGCAGGACATCGCGAGACCGATGGTGCCGGTCGGAGCGATGACGGACGCCTGGGAGTTGCGGAATCCGTTCTTCTCGCCGAGGCGCAGCACGTCCTGCCACGCCTCCGTGGCGGCGGCCCAGACCGGGGAGTCCAGGTCATCCATGCGAACGGCCGCACCGTTGGCGTCGGCGTGCTGCTTCATGACGCGCTTGTGGGCGTCGGCGTTGCGGGCGTAGCCGTCGTACGGTCCGACGACCGCTGCGAGTTCGGCGGAGCGGCGGTACGAAGTGCCGGTCATCAGGGAGCTGATGGCGCCGGCCAGGGCGCGGCCGCCGTCGGAGTCGTAGGCGTGGCCGGTGGCCATCAGCAGGGCGCCCAGGTTGGCGTAGCCGATGCCGAGCTGGCGGAACGCGCGCGTGTTCTCGCCGATCTTCTGAGTCGGGAAGTCCGCGAAGCAGATGGAGATGTCCATCGCGGTGATGACGAGTTCGACCACCTTCGCGAAGCGCTCGACCTCGAACGACTGGTTGCCCTTGCCGTCGTCCTTCAGGAACTTCATCAGGTTCAGCGAGGCGAGGTTGCAGGACGTGTTGTCCAGGTGCATGTACTCGCTGCAGGGGTTCGAGCCGTTGATCCGGCCGGACTCCGGGCAAGTGTGCCAGTGGTTGATGGTGTCGTCGTACTGGATGCCGGGATCGGCGCACGCCCAGGCGGCCTCGGCCATCTTGCGGAACAGGGCCTTGGCCTCGACCTCCTCGATGACCTCGCCGGTCATCCGCGCGCGGAGGCCGAACTTTCCTCCCTGCTCGACGGCCTTCATGAACTCGTCGTTCACGCGGACGGAATTGTTGGCGTTCTGGTACTGGACGGAGGTGATGTCGTCGCCGCCCAGGTCCATGTCGAAGCCCGCGTCGCGCAGGGCGCGGATCTTCGCCTCCTCCGTCACCTTGGTCTCGATGAAGTTCTCGATGTCGGGGTGGTCGACGTCGAGGATGACCATCTTGGCGGCGCGGCGGGTGGCTCCGCCGGACTTGATGGTGCCCGCCGAGGCGTCGGCGCCGCGCATGAAGGAGACCGGACCGGAGGCGTTGCCGCCGGAGGACAGCAGTTCCTTGGACGAGCGGATACGGGAGAGGTTCAGGCCGGCGCCGGAGCCGCCCTTGAAGATCATGCCCTCTTCCTTGTACCAGTCGAGGATCGACTCCATGGAGTCGTCGACGGACAGGATGAAGCAGGCGGAGACCTGCTGGGGCTGGGGTGTGCCGACGTTGAACCAGACGGGGCTGTTGAAGCTGAAGATCTGGTGCAGGAGGGCGTACGCCAGCTCGTGCTCGAAGATCTCGGCGTCGGCGGGCGAGGCGAAGTACTTGTAGTCCTCTCCGGCCTTCCGGTACGTCTTCACGATGCGGTCGATCAGCTGCTTAAGGCTGGTCTCGCGCTGCGGGGTGCCCACGGCACCGCGGAAGTACTTGCTGGTGACGATGTTGACCGCGTTCACCGACCAGAAGTCGGGGAACTCGACGCCACGCTGCTCGAAATTGACCGAGCCGTCGCGCCAGTTGGTCATGACGACGTCACGGCGCGCCCACTCGACCTCGTCGTACGGGTGTACGCCGGGGTTGGTGTGAATACGCTCGATACGCAGCCCCTTGGTGGCCTTGGCGCCCTTGGCTCGGGCACCTCGTGCCGGACCGCTCGCCGTCTCTGTCATGCCGCCTCCCTGTACGGGCTACAACGCCCCGAAGTGCCCGGATGTTCCCGTGGCACGGTGTTCTGTACTTGTATTGCGGGCTCCCACACTGCCGCCCGCAACAGGTCTTCACTTGCCGCCGCCCGGCCGGATCCCGGACCCCCGTCCGCCCCGGCGCACCCTTCAGTCGGCGGCGTGCACCGACACGGGGACCTCGGCGGTCCCTCCGCGCCCACGCTCGTCCTCCTGGCTCCCCGCTCCCGCGTCATCGTCGTCCGCGGCGGTGGCTCGCCTCGCCTGCCTGAGCTCGGCGATGGCGGCCTCGAAGTCCTCAAGCGAGCCGAACGCCCGGTAGACGGAGGCGAATCGCAGATAGGCGACGAGATCGAGCTCTTGCAACGGGCCGAGTATGGCCAGTCCCACGTCGTGGGTGGTCAGCTCGGCGCTCCCGGTGGCCCGCACCGCCTCCTCGACCCGCTGGCCGAGCTGGGCGAGCGCGTCCTCGGTGACGGGCCGCCCCTGGCATGCCTTGCGCACGCCGTTGATGACCTTGGTACGACTGAAAGGCTCGGTGACTCCGGACCGCTTGACCACCATGAGCGAGCACGTCTCCACGGTCGTGAAGCGGCGGGCGCAGTCCGGGCACTGACGGCGCCTGCGGATCGACGTGCCGTCGTCGGTCGTCCGACTGTCCACGACACGACTGTCGGGGTGCCTGCAGAAGGGGCAGTGCATGATCTCCAACCCTCCTCACAGCAGACTCAATGGCCTCGAAGGACCCCCTGGGCCCCTCGAAGCAGCCCCCAGCATAGGCGATCTCCCGGACGCCGAAGACCCAGGGGACCACAACTTGTGGGTTGCTGTAGCAATCCAACCACTAGATGTGGTGCCTGGCTCACCACATCGACACGCGCGCGTGTCGCGTGCGTACCGCGGCGGGGGATACGGAGATACCGTGGACGCCGCGCGGAGGACGCGTGCGACTCGGACACGAACGGGGACCGGCTCCCGGTTGACGGGCCTCCGGATGGCAGACTGGGCGCGCAACCCATGAGGTCATCGCCCCGGCGGTGAAGGGTACAACAATGAGCCCTTTTATCCGCTGGGTGCCCCGTTAGCCATACACCCAGTCACGTGATCACGTGAGGCGAACCGCGTTTTTTCACTCGAACGTGTGTTTGGCGCAACCTTTCGAAAGCAACTACCGTTGTCCAGCAGGGAGACCATCGAGAGGGGCCGACGTGACCACCACCGCAGACAGTGCCATCATCACCGCCCAGGACCGCTCCCAGGGCCGACTTGAGCCGGTGCATGCGATGAACGAAGCCGCGAATCCAGAAGGGCACAAGCGCTCCCTGCCCGGCCGACCTCCAGGCATCCGGGCTGACAGCTCGGGACTCACCGACCGACAGCGCCGGGTGATCGAGGTCATCAGGGACTCCGTGCAGCGGCGTGGCTACCCACCGTCGATGCGGGAGATCGGCCAGGCCGTCGGCCTTTCCAGCACCTCTTCGGTCGCGCACCAGTTGATGGCTCTCGAGCGCAAGGGCTTCCTGCGTCGCGATCCGCACCGCCCGCGCGCGTACGAGGTCCGCGGCTCCGACCAGACGATGACCGTGCAGCCCACGGACACCGCCGGCAAGCCCGCCGCGTCCTACGTCCCGCTCGTCGGCCGCATCGCCGCCGGTGGCCCGATCCTCGCCGAGGAGTCGGTCGAGGACGTCTTCCCTCTCCCCCGGCAGCTAGTCGGCGACGGCGAGCTGTTCGTGCTGAAGGTCGTCGGCGACTCCATGATCGAGGCCGCGATCTGCGACGGGGACTGGGTCACCGTGCGCCGCCAGCCGGTCGCTGAGAACGGCGACATCGTGGCCGCGATGCTCGACGGCGAGGCCACCGTCAAGCGCTTCAAGCGCGAGGACGGCCACGTCTGGCTCCTCCCGCACAACTCCGCATACGAGCCCATCCCCGGTGACGACGCGACCATCCTGGGCAAGGTCGTCGCGGTCCTGCGGCGCGTCTGACCGCCGGACGGGCCGTCGCGTCCCCCTGACCGGGCCCCGGAACCCCTGCGCCGGTTCCGGGGCCCTGCCCTGTACAGAACCAATACCCGGCGGCGTCGCATCGCGGGTGGCCTGCCCCGGCGTGAGGACAGGCCGACCGCGATCACCTAGCCTCGGCCTGCTGTGCTGCGGCGTCGATGGCGGCGAGCGACTTCCGCGCCTGGTTACGGTCCGTCGTGTACCAGAAGTCGGGCAGTGACGCCTTGAGGTAACCGCCGTACCGCGCGGTGGCCAGCCGCTGGTCCAGCACGGCGACCACACCCCGGTCCCCCGACGCCCGGACGAGCCGCCCCGCGCCCTGCGCCATCAGGAGCGCCGCATGAGTGGCGGCGACCGCCATGAAGCCGTTGCCGCCCGCGTCCTCCACCGCCTTCTGGCGGGCGCTCATCAGTGGGTCGTCGGGGCGCGGGAAGGGGATCTTGTCCATCACGACCAGCTGGCAGCTGGGACCGGGGACGTCGACGCCCTGCCACAGCGACAGGGTGCCGAACAGACAGGTCTTGGGATCCGCTGCGAAGTTCTTGATCAGCTCGCCGAGGGTTTCCTCGCCCTGGAGCAGAATCGGGAACTCGGGGACCCGCGAGCGCAATTCCTCGGCAGCGAGCTGAGCCGCGCGCATGGAGGAGAAGAGGCCGAGCGTGCGGCCACCTGCCGCCTGGATGAGTTCGGTCAGCTCGTCGAGCATGTCGACGCGGTCACCATCCCGTGCCGGGCGGGACAGGTGCTTGGCCACATACAGAATGCCCTGTTTGCGGTAGTCGAAGGGAGAGCCGACGTCGATGCCCTTCCACTGCGGGAGATCCTCGCCTTCCGTACCCTCCGGGGCGAGGCCCAGGGAGGCGCCGACCCCGTTGAAGTCACCGCCCAGTTTGAGCGTGGCGGAGGTGAGGACGACGGAGCGGTCCGCGAAGAGCTTCTCCCTGAGAAGGCCCGAGACGGACATGGGAGCGACGCGGAGAGAGGCGCCGAAGCGGTCGTGGCGTTCGTACCAGACGACATCCCACTCTGAGCCGTTCGCCACGCGCTCCGCCACGTCGTGCACCGTCTCCACGGACGCAAGCGCCTGCTTGCGGACTGCGTCCTCATCCTGAACCGACTTGTCACGCGTCGCGCCGATCGCGGAGATGACGGTGCGGGCGGCGTCTCTCAGCGCCATCAGGGCGTAGGCGAGGTCTTCCGGGATCTCCTCCAGTCGGCCCGGAAGGGCCAGCTCCATCAGTCGCTCGAAGCCCTCGGCCGCGGTCTGGAGCTGGTCTGCGGCCTTCTCGTTGACCAGCTTCGCGGCGCGGCGCACCGCCCGGTTGACCTGCCCGGGCGTCAGCTCACCGGTCGCGACGCCGGTGACACGCGAAACCAGTTCGTGCGCCTCGTCCACGATCAGTACCTCGTGCTGAGGAAGCACCGGGGCGCCCTCGATGGCGTCGATCGCGAGCAGCGCGTGGTTGGTGACGACGACCTCGGCGAGCTTGGCCCGCTCGCGGGCCGTCTCGGCGAAGCACTCGGCGCCATAGGCACACTTCGAGGCGCCCAGGCACTCTCGGGAGGAGACCGACACCTGCGCCCAGGCGCGGTCGGACACACCGGGCGTCAAATCATCCCGGTCCCCGTTCTCGGTCTCGTCCGCCCAGTCACGCAGCCGAAGCAGGTCCTGGCCCAGCTTGCTGGTCGGCGCCGCCGCCTCGAACTGGTCGAAGAGCCCCTCCTCCTCGTCCTGCGGCACGCCCTCGTGCAGACGGTGCAGACAGAGATAGTTCGATCGTCCCTTGAGCATCGCGAACTCCGGGCGGCGGCGCAGCAGCGGGTGCAGTGCCTCGACCGTGCGCGGCAGATCGCGCTCCACGAGCTGGCGCTGCAGGGCGAGGGTGGCCGTCGCGACGACGACACGCTCCCCGTGCGCGAGCGCGGGCACGAGATAGCCCAGCGACTTACCGGTGCCGGTGCCGGCCTGGGCCAGCAGATGGGATCCGTCGTCGATCGCTTCGGCGACCGATTCGGCCATGGTCACCTGGCCGGGGCGCTCCGTGCCGCCGACGGCTGTGACAGCGGCATGCAGGAGTTCGGGGAGTGAGGGCTTCGTCATAGCCCGACCACCCTACGGCCCGGCACCGACAAACGGGCGATCAAGCCGGAGACGAGAGGGGGGACGGGGTGTGGGCAGGTGGTCGGGCCGAACAACGGGCCAGCGGACAGGGCTTCTCGGATGCCGAGGGGCCGAGGGGCGTGGGGTTGGCTGAGAGGCCACGGACGGGACCGGCGACGGTCGGAGCGGATCACGGTGGGGCCTCCTCGGCGGGACGTGAAGAGGGGTGGGGGCGGAGCGGGTCTCAGGGCGGTGTGGCACTGGAGCAGGGCCGGACAAGGGCCGGGGCGAACGGGCTCCAGCGGATGCCGGGCCGGACGATCGGGTCCGGTCGGGCTGATTCCGGTAGGTGAAATGAAGACCGTGGCCGTGCCGGGGAGCGCGCCGTTCCGCATCCGGATCGCTTGACTCACGGCGGAAGACGAGGCGACCGGCAATCCGGCTGTCTCGATGTAGTCGAACCGGCTGCCTCGCTCACATCCGGTTCGGTCGGCTGGGAACCGGAGCGGCCCGAGCGGTGTACCACATGTGAATGCATCGTCACTCGGCGCTACAGCACATCGCGCAGTGACCGGTCCCGAATCATGAGAGCGGCCCGTTTGGTGGGCAGGTCGACCTCGGCAGCGAACCGGAAGCCTGCAGAAAGGAAGGCAGCAATGGACGGCGTATTGCGGAGATCGGGCTCGGCGACAACTCGCGCGCAGGCGGGCCGTCGGCTCAGGACGAGATCGGCCACGGCTCTGAGCAGGGCGGACCCCAGGCCCCGCCCCCGGTCGGAGACGCCGCCGACAAGGAGATGGATCCCGGTGTCGTGCGGGCGGGCCGGGTAGTGGCGGGCCAGTGGATCCAGATCCGCCCGATAGATCTCCCAGTAGCTCATCGGGGTGCCGTCCAGCATGCCGAGACACGGCACGCTACGGCCGTCACCGGTGAGCTGGGCACACAGGTGCTCCTCGGTCCTGTCCTGGGAACCGGCCAATTCCCAGAACGCGGCAACCGCCGGGTCGTTCATCCAGCGGCTGATGAGCGGGAGATCGTGGCCGAGGCGGACGGGGACCAACTGGAACAGGCCCGCGCGTGTGCCGGTCGGGCCCCAGCCAGCGACATGGTCGAGGAGGTCATCGCCCGCGACAGAGAACAGAGCGGCGTCGGGCGCGGAGAACGATCGAGCATGGATCTCAGAGGACGAGCGAGCATCGGTCTCGGAGGGCGAGCCACCCTGTGCCGCGGACGGCAAGCCACCCCGAGCCGCGGAGGAAGACCCGGCGTCTGGCACCGAGCGCCGACCGGCATCCGTCGCAAGGCGTGCGCTCAGGTCGGCCCTCGTCGGAGACAGCCGCCACTCGTCCCCCGCGGCGAGGGGACCAGCACCGGTGCCGGCACCGGCTCGGCCGTCGGCGTCCTTCGGCTCCCCGGCGAAGAAAGCGACGAGCTCGTCGGGGAGGCGCAGGTCCAACGTGTCCTCGCTCTCCCCTCCGGGATTGCAGGAGCCGGGGTGAACGGGCACGGGTCCGGTGTCGGTGCTCGCGTCGGCAGGGGACATGCCGCGCTCCTCTCAGCGGCCGAGGTGGCTCTCGTTCCTCGGAAGGTGAATGAAGTGGGTGCTGTTCGGTTCAGGAATGAAGGGGGTTGGCGATGGTGACGTAGACGGACTGGGTGTCGACCGGGCCGACGAGTTCGTCGAGGCCGTGCAACCGGGTGAGCAGGTTGGCCTTGCAGCGCAGGACAGGTGAGTCGAGCAGGCGGGCGGGGAGGGAGGTCCGCAGCGGTGTGGGCCCCGCGGCGATGCCGGCGAGGAAACGACGGAACGCGGCCAGGAGCAGGCGCTCGTCGGCGAGGTGCTGCGAGCCGAACGCACCGATCAGGCCGAGCACGTTGTTGATGGCGAGGTAGTAGGCGAACCGTTCGTCGGTGACCTCGTCGGAGACGAACGTATCGCTGTGCTCGCCGATGCCGGGCAGTCGTGCGTCGAGTTCGGCTCGCCGGGACTCGCGGAAGTAGTAGCCCTGGTTGTCTCGGTAGCGGCCGCCCGCAGGCCAGCCGTCGCCGTCCAGCAAGAGCAGCGTGTTCTGCTGGTGCGCCTCCAGGGCGATCCCTGCCTCGCTGTCCAACCACAGCACGGGACGCACGACATGTTCCAAGTAGCGCAGGAACCACTCCGCGGCGACCGCTCCACGGGGACGACCAGTCCGCTCGGTGAGACGCGTGACGACTTGGGCAAGGCGGGACTGAACAGGCTGTGCCCTCGCGGCCTCAAGGTGGCTGTTGGCGGCAGGGACGGCCATGGGCCGAGGCGCGACAAGACCGGCAAGGCATGAGACGTCGTCGCTGGGTGCGAAGGGGTTGTGCCGGATCACCACATCGAGTCCCCGGACGGGCAGGCCGTCCTGGTCGTCGACAGCCAGCCAGGCGGGGTCGCGCACGATGTCGAAGCCCGGGTGCACGGCCTGCCACTGCAGGGACAGGCCGGAGCGCAACAGGCGGTGCACCTCGACGCCGCGGTGAAGTTCCTTACGGAGGTTCTCCCGGCGGGAGTTGGTGATCCGAAGGCCCAGCGACAGCTTGAGCATCGCGGGAGCACCGGATTGATGGACGGTGCGTACAGAGGAGGTGGGATGCCACGGGAATCCGAAAGGACCGAGTTCCTGGAGCAACCCCGCGTCGAGGAGGGCGGCGATGTCGTGTCGGTGCCGGACCTCACGCGACTGCCAGGGGTGTAGGGGCAGGGCGGCGAACCCGTCGGGCAAGGGCAGCCCAGAGCCGGCGAGCCGTGCCGTGAGGTGATCCGCCCGGACGGGGCGTCCACGCTCGGTCCAGGCCGAGTCGGCAGCGAGCAAGGAAGGTGATACGGCCATCCAGTGCAGAGGGAAGGAGCCACGCAGCTCCGGAGAGTAGGGACGGGCTTCGGCCTCGGACAGGCCCTCGCGGCTCTTCGGGGTCGGGTGCAACGGGTGTCCGAGCAGGAGTGCCTGTTCGGCGCTGAGGAACGCGTCGGGTCCGTCGGCTGGGTGGGTGCGCCGGTCGCTGATGAAGACAGCGGTGCGGCGGACCGAGTCGGCCACTCGCGCGGCCAGATCTCCGCCGCTGGTGGTCAGGGCGGTGTCCGCACCGGCGGGGGCGTGGGAGCCGCCGAGCGTCTCCTTAGTGATCAGTGCCGCGAGGGTCACGGCGTCGACCGGCGGGGCGTCCGCGGGGGCGTCGGCCAGGCACGGGCGGCCGAATCGGTGCCAGCCGGTCGGGGACCAGTAGCGCACGGGTGCCATCAAGGCCGCCCCGCTGTGGGGCAACGGGATGCGAAGAGTTCCGGAGCGGGTGCCGGTGCCGACCTCGGCGTCAGGGCCGGCGTCGGGCGCTGCGAGGTTCATCTCGCGGACCCAGCAGCGGAGCAGGTTCTCCACGGCTGCGCTCTGGGCGGCCGTGTGAACGTCGGGGTGCTCCAGGAAGTCCTCGGACAGGCCCCAGGGACGGTCCGCCTCCAGGGTCCGGGGTTTCTGCTCGGGTACCCGCTCGGCCCTCGGCGTAGGCGGGGTGTGTCTGTCGTGGGAGGTGGTGTCAGGGGTGCGGGAACGGCCGTTGGGGGTGGTGCTGGCGTTCAAGACTGTTCCTAGGGGGCGTGCGGAGCAGGTGTGCGATGGCCTTCTGCGTCGCTCGGCCTCATGCGACGAGGCGTCGGGCGATGACGAGACAGCGAGGGGAGGCGGTTCATGAGGGCGCGAAGGTGACGGTGCATGGGTGAGGCGACAGCGCGGCGGCCTTTCGGGCTTGCCCGACTCACGGGACGGTGCCGACATGGAACGGCGTAGTGGTCCGTCCCGTCCAGCCGGTGCGGCCTCCGGGCCTCTCGGCCTCCGGGCCTGCGGCGTCGGGCGAGCGGGCCGCGGGCGGGGAGTTCTGCGGCCAACGAACCGGCTGTCGGCGCCGAGCAGACGGCTGTGGTCCCGGAGGTGCGGAAGCCGGGAGATACGTGCGGTGCAGGCGTCGACGGGCGCGGTCGGGATACCGGTGGCCACGCCGGGATGGGTGCCGGTGAGGGCGAGGGTACGAGGGGGCGTCACGGGTCATGACGAGTCCCGCCGCGACGGCGTCCGTACCGTCCGATCCGTAGCACCGCCTGCGGGCCCGGTCACAGTCGGTGAGAGCAAGCAGCAGGGCGCGGAGCGGTTCGGGCACGAAGGCGTCCCCGATGGGGGCGGCCAGGTCGAGCGCGAAGAGCGGCGTGCCCTGGGTGAGGACCTGGCGGACGGCCTCCAGGGCGGCGGGGGCGCTGTGGTCGGCGGTGAGGGTTTCGGCGCCGGAGCGGCAGTCGAGGCGGCGGTGGTCGCCCGTGGCATCGAGGGTCAGCCCGGGCGATCGCACCAGGGCGGTGGGAAAGAGCGGTGCGCTGGTGCGGGCTGTCGGCTCGCGTCTCGACGGGGTCGCCGGGGTGCCCGCTGGGGCGGCGTGCGCTCCCCCGGACGGCTCCCCGGTCACCGGATCGGTCACCGAATCGGTCACGGCCACGGCTCCGAGTCCTCCCGCTGTTCCAGAGGCGAGTTGATCCGCGGGACCGGGCACGGGCAGCAGGCCCCTCACGGCTACAACCCCGGACCGCCCAGCGGGTTACGGGTTGCTTCAAGATCCTTGCCGTGACGCAACTGTTGCTGTTCCGTCGGAAGTCCCCCACAGCGAACGCATAGTGTGTGGTGCCGTTCCCAGAGGGCCGTGAGACCGGCGTGAACTCCCCTTGAGTTCCGCCTGACATCACGGTCGCAGCACCGAGTTTCCTTACCACCAGGGGGAGTCAAGACCATGCGATCCATACGGCCGTCCTTCACCGTTCGCCGCGGGAGGAGTACGGGCCGCAGAACCTCCCCCGTGCTGGCGGCCGTCGCCCTCGTCTCGGCGCTGGCGCTCACCGCCACCGCGTGCAATGGCGACGGCGACGACAACGCGGGCGGTCAGGCCACCGCCTCCGCGTCCGCTGACGACGGAAAGATCAAGATCCCGGAGGACATCAAGGAGCGGCTCAAGGAGCACGGGATCGACGTCGACCAGTGGAAGAACGGCGCATGGAAGAACTGGAACAAGGACGACTGGCTGCGTGAGGCGAACGACTTCATCAACCCGATCATCAAGGGCCTGTGGGACCCCGACCGCATGCGGGACGCCGACGACCCGGACCGGGGCGTGGACGACAACGACCTCTCCGGTGACCAGGGGGTGACCGACCCGACGCCGGCGCCGGTGAAGGCACAGGCGGTGCAGCCGCCGTACCACACCCATGCCGCCACCGCCGGCAAGGTGTTCTTCGACTCCCCCGAGGGCACGATGGTCTGCTCGGCGACGGTGGTGCAGGACCCGGCGCACCCCGGCAAGTCCAACATGGTGTGGACCGCAGGCCACTGTGTGCATGCCGGCAAGAAGGGGGGTTGGTACCGCAACATCGCGTTCGTGCCGTCGTACAACGACAAGGGCATGACGAACGAGGAGTTGCAGAGCGCCACCAAGGAGCAGATCGCTCCGTACGGGATCTGGTGGGGCGACTGGGCGCAGACCTCCCAGCAGTGGATCGAGCAGGGCGGTGAGACGGGCGGGGACGGTGCCTCGTACGACTTCGCCGTGATCCATGTGACGCCCGAGGAGGGCGGCAGCGGCAAGTCGCTGGAGGAGACGGTCGGTTCGGCGCTTCCGGTGGACTTCGACGCCCCGCCGGTGCCGAAGGTGGCGAGCATCACGGCGACCGGTTACCCGGCGGCGGCGCCGTTCGACGGTCAGTCGCTGTACCAGTGCCAGGACAAGCCGGGGCGGCTGTCGCTCAGCAAGTCGGACCCGACGATGTACCGCATCGGCTGCACGATGACGGGTGGTTCGTCCGGCGGTGGCTGGGTGGAGGCCGGTTCCGACGGCAAGCCGGCGCTGGTGTCCAACACATCCATCGGCCCGGTGAGTTCGGGCTGGTTGGCCGGTCCGCGGCTGGGTGATGTGGCCGAGGGTGTGTACAGCGCGGTCAGCAAGAAGTTCGCCGCGCAGTAGCGCCTGGCCGAAAGCCGGATCAGGGGCGGCGGGGCGTCATGGGAACCTTCACCTCCTCGCCGCCGTTCGTCCCCAACCCCACGGGCATAGTGGGGTGTCATCACACGCTTCAACGGGGGTTATCGCACCATGCGTTCCATACGTACGCCCTTCGCGCACCGGCGCGGGCGGCGGCGCACCGTCCTCGCGGCCACCGGTCTCGTCGCGGCACTGGCACTCACGGCGACGGCCTGCGGCGGCTCGAACGACGAGAAGGCGGGCGACAAGTCCGGCGCCTCTCAGGCCGCGGGATCCGATGACGGCAAGGCTCGTATCCCGGCCGACATCGCGGGCAAGCTCCGGGAGCACGGCATCGATGTCGACAAGTGGGCCGACGGCGGCTGGAAGGACTGGGACAAGGACAAGTGGCTCAGTGAGGCCAAGGACTTCGTCAACCCGGTGATCGAGGGCCTCTGGAAGCCGGAGCGGATGCAGTCCGCGAAGGAGGCCGACAAGACGATCTCGACGCAGGACGCCTCCGCGGACCAGGGGGTCAGCGACCCGGAGCCGCAGCCCGTGCACGCGCAGGCGGAGAAGACGCCGTACCACGAGAACGCGGCCCCGGTCGGCAAGGTCTTCTTCGACTCCCCCGAGGGCTCGATGGTCTGCTCCGGCACGGTCATCAAGGACGTCAACCATCCGGGCAGGTCCAACCTGGTGTGGACGGCCGGTCACTGCGTGCACGCCGGGCAGAACGGCGGCTGGTACCGCAATATCGCCTTCGTGCCGTCGTACAACGATCTAGGCAAGTCGGAGGCGAAGCTGTCGGGGGCGACGACCTCGCAGATCGCGCCGTACGGCACCTGGTGGGCAAACTGGGCCGCCACGTCGAACGAGTGGATCCAGGGCGGTTCGGAGACGGGCGGCGCGGGCGCCGCGCACGATTACGCCGTACTGCATGTGAAGCCGGAGAACGGGTCGAAGTCCCTGGAGGAAACCGTCGGCGCGGCGCTCGACGTGGACTTCTCCGCGCCGTCCGCGGCCGAGACGGCCAGCATGGGCGCCTGGGGATACCCGGCGGCGCCGCCGTTCAACGGTCTGAAGATGTTCAAGTGCGTGGACCGGCCGGGCCGGCTGTCACTGAGCCCGTCGCTGCCGACGATGTACCGCATCGGCTGCACGATGACCGGCGGGTCGTCGGGGGGCGGCTGGTTCCGGGTGGCGAACGGCAGGACCGTGCTGGTCTCGAACACGTCGATCGGCCCGACGAACAACACCTGGCTAGCGGGCCCCCAGCTCGGCCAGGAGGCCGAGGCGCTCTACCAGAACATGAGCAGGACGTACGGCGGCCAGTGACCCCGGAGGGCCGAGGGCCCGCTCCCGCGGTCGGCGGGAGCGGGCCCTCGGCCTGTGTCACGGTGGCCCACCTGTGTCGCGATGGCTCAGGCGAGCGGCGCGGGGACGTACGGCGCGAGGTCGGCCGCCAGCTCCTCGTGCACCCGCGCCTTGAGCAGTGTGCCCTCCGCGGTGTGCTCCTCGGAGATCACCTCGCCCTCGGTGTGAGCGCGGGCGACCAGCTGGCCGTGCGTGTACGGCACCAGGGCCTCGATCTCGACGGACGGCCTGGGCAGCTCGTTGTCGATGAGCGCGAGCAGTTCGTCCATGCCCCGGCCGGTGCGGGCCGAGACGGCGATGGACCGCTGCTCGACGCGCAGCAGCCGCTGGAGCACCAGCGGGTCGGCCGCGTCCGCCTTGTTGATGACGACGATCTCGGGCACATCGGTGGCGCCGACGTCCCTGATCACCTCGCGCACGGCGGCCAGCTGCTCCTCGGGGGTCGGGTGCGAGCCGTCCACCACATGCAGGATCAGGTCGGAGTCGCCGACCTCCTCCATGGTGGAGCGGAACGCCTCGACCAGGTGGTGCGGCAGATGCCGGACGAAGCCGACGGTGTCCGCGAGCGTGTACACCCGGCCGCCCGGGGTCTCGGCCCGGCGGACGGTGGGGTCCAGGGTCGCGAACAGCGCGTTCTCGACCAGGACGCCCGCGCCCGTGAGGCGGTTGAGCAGCGAGGACTTACCGGCGTTGGTGTAGCCCGCGATGGCGACGGAGGGTACCTTGTGCCGCTTGCGCTCCTGACGCTTGACCTCACGGCCGGTCTTCATCTCCGCGATCTCCCGGCGCATCTTCGCCATCTTCTCGCGGATCCGCCGCCGGTCCGTCTCGATCTTGGTCTCACCGGGGCCACGGGTGGCGAGGCCGCCGCCCTTGCCGCCGCCCATCTGGCGGGACAGCGACTGGCCCCAGCCGCGGAGCCTGGGCAGCATGTACTGCATCTGCGCGAGCGCCACCTGCGCCTTGCCCTCTCGGGACTTGGCGTGCTGGGCGAAGATGTCGAGGATCAGGGCCGTACGGTCGATGACCTTGACCTTGACGACGTCCTCCAGGTGGATCAGCTGGCCCGGGCTCAGCTCACCGTCGCAGATGACGGTGTCGGCGCCCGTATCGAGGACGACGTCACGCAGTTCGTCGGCCTTGCCGGAGCCGATGTAGGTGGCCGCGTCGGGCTTGTCGCGGCGCTGGACCACTCCGTCGAGCACGAGCGCGCCCGCGGTCTCCGCGAGGGCGGCCAGCTCGGCGAGGGAGTTCTCGGCGTCCTGCACGGTCCCAGAGGTCCACACCCCGACGAGCACGACCCGCTCCAGGCGGAGCTGTCGGTACTCGACCTCGGTGACGTCCTCCAACTCGGTGGAGAGGCCGGCCACGCGGCGCAGCGCCGCGCGCTCGGAGCGGTCGAACTGGTCGCCGTCCCGCTCTCCGTCGATCTCGTGGCTCCAGGCGACGTCCTCTTCCATCAGGGCATCGGCCCGAAGACCCTCGGGGTAGTCGTGCGCAAGGCGCTTGGTGTCCTGGGAAGGGGAAGAAGAGGAGGTCATTGGGTCCTTACGTCGCAGGTGATGTCCGTTACGGCAGTCGAGATGTACAACGCACGAGGACGGCGGGAGATTCCCGTGTCCCGTGCCGCGCCGACCCGACGATGGTCGCACGGCACGGCCCGTCTCGTCACCGGCTTATTCCGGGCCTTGTCCCGCGGCCCCGTTCGCGGGCGGTACGGCGCCTCCTTCGCGGACGGCTTCCTTCGCGGACGAACCCGCACCCTCCTTCGCAGGCGACGCCGCACGCCCCTGCGCGGACGAGCCCGCGCCGTCCTTCGCGGGTGGCCCCAGGCCGTCCTTGGCGAACGGACCCGCGCGTCCTTCGCGGGGGATGCCCGGCCTCCTACGTGGGGGGCGTGGACTTCCAGTCCGGGTGTCCGGGCATCGGCGGGGTCTTCGCGCCGTACAGCCAGTCCTTGAAGAACCCGCTCAGGTCGCGTCCGGCGATCACCGAGGCGAGGTGCTCGAAGTCGGCCGTGGTCGCGGTGGCGTCCCGGTGCGTCTGCACCCAGGCCCGCTCCAGCCGCTCGAAGGCGGGGCGTCCGATCTTCTGGCGCAGGGCGTAGAGAACCAGCGCGGCGCCGTCGTAGACGTTCGGCCGGAAGATCCCGATCTTCTGGCCCGGCCTGGGAGGCTTGGGTGCGGCGGGCGGACCGCCGGAGGCACGCCAGCGGTCGGAGGCACCGTAGGCGGCCTTCATCCGGTCGACCATGGGCCGGTCGGCCTTCTCCTCGGCGTACAGGGCCTCGTACCAGGTGGCGTGCCCCTCGTTGAGCCACAGGTCGGACCAGGTGCGCGGGCTGACGCTGTCGCCGAACCACTGGTGCGACAGCTCGTGCACCATGACCGACTCGACGTACCACTTGGGGTAGGCGGGCTCGGTGAACAGTCCCTTCTCGAAGAGGGAGAGGGTCTGCGTCTCCAGTTCGAAGCCGGTGGCGGCCTGGGCCATGAGCACGCCGTAGGTCTCGAAGGGGTAGGGCCCTACCTTGCCCTCCATCCAGGCGATCTGGTCGGGGGTCTTCGCCAGCCAGGGTTCGAGGGTCTTGCGGTCGGCGGCCGGCACGACGTCGCGGACCGGCAGCCCGTGCGGTCCGGCGCGGTGCAGCACGCTGGAGCGGCCGATGGACACCTGGGCGAGCTCGGTGGCCATGGGGTGCTGGGTGCGGTACGTCCAGGTGGTGGCGGAGCCGACCCGGTCCACGCCCGTGGGCAGTCCGTTGGCGACGGCCGTGTAGTCGTTCGGGGCGGTGATCCGGAAGGTGAACATCGCCTTGTCGGAGGGGTGGTCGTTGCATGGGAAGACCAGGTGCGCGGCGTCGGCCTGGTTGGCCAGGGCAAGGCCGTCCTTGGTGCGCACCCAGCCGCCGTCGTGGCCCTTGGCGGGCATCGGGTCGCTGGTGTGCCGGACGGTGATCCGCAGCCAGTTGCCCCGGGGCAGCGGCCTATCCGGGGTGACGACCAGGTCGTCGCCGGCCCGGGCGAATCCGGCCGATCTGCCGTCGACCTCCACGGACTCGACCGTGCCGTGCGCGAAGTCGAGGTTGAGCCGGTCCAGGGTGGCGGTGGTCCAGGCGTCGATGGTGGTGACGGCTGTGAGGGGTTTGTCGTTGCTGCCGGGATAGGTGAGGTCGAGGTCGTACGACGCCACGTCGTATCCGGGGTTGCCGAGGTACGGGTAGAGCCGGTCGCCGATGCCCAGCGGGGCGGCGGGGGCGCTCGCGGACAGTAGGCACACGGAGACGGCGGCGGCCAGGAGGGCGGCCTTGCGATGCCGGGCGGCCCGGCGTGGCCGGGTGCGGGGGGTGAGCAGCATGCACCACCGCTACCAGCGCGCGGGTGCCCCGCCGGGACGACGCGCGCCCGGCCCACTCGAACGGGTTGGTCCGACGGAGGCCCCCGGAGCCCAGGGCCCGGTGCCGAGCGCCGCCCCGGAGGCCGACGCCCGGTGCCGAACGCCGCTCAGGAGCCCGAGAGCTCGTGTTGCGCCCGGGTCACGTCGTACACGCCGGGCACATTGCGCATGGCCCGCATCAGGGCGGGGAGGCGGGCCGCGTCGGGGAGTTGGAGGGTGTAGGTGTGGCGCACCCGCTGCTGGCTGGGCGGTTCGACGGTTGCGGAGACGACTTCGGCGCCCTCCAGGGCGATCGCCTCGGTGAGGTCGGCGAGCAGATGGGGTCGCCCGAACGATTCCGCGACGAGCGTGACCCGGCATGCGGCGCTGTCGCCCCAGCGCACGCCGACCTCCGCACGCCCCCCGTTCTTCATGCGCGTCACCGCGGCGCACCGTACGCGGTGCACGGTCACGACGCCGCCGCGTACCGAGAAGCCGGTGATCTCGTCAGGTGGCACGGGTGTACAGCATCCGGCGAGGCGTACGACGGCGCCCGGGCGCTCGACGAGGAGGTCGGCGCCCGCGCGCCGGGGGCCGCCGCCGGACCGTGCACGCCGGTCTCCTGAACGCACGCCGGGCGCGCGGACGACGGGGGCGGCGCCGCCCGCACCCCCGGCGCCGCCGTCGGCGGTCGTACGGGCGGTGGCCGCCGGTGCGACCGGGTCGCTCACGGCCGTGCGAGGCCGCGGGCCGAGGGCGGCCC